>NZ_JBGCCT010000027.1 GCF_041260665.1 Catenulispora sp. GP43
GGGCTGCACGCCGTGGGGTCCCTGGACGTGTCGGCCGCCACTGAGGACGGAACCGGTTCGTTGCCGGGCGACCTGCTGGGCGCCGACGACCGCGGTATTCAGAACGTCATCGATCGCGAGACCCTGCGGCCGCTGCTGGCGACACTGTCGGCACGGGAGAAGAAGATCCTGCTCATGCGCTTCTTCCGGAGCATGACGCAGACCGAGATCAGCCAGGAGCTCGGAGTCTCGCAGATGCAGGTCTCCCGTCTCCTCACCGGGATCCTCGGCGGGCTCAGAACACGCGCCGGCTGCGGCCCGCGGTAGCCGCGTTCTATCGGGTCATGAGGCGGTAGGGGATGGTGCAGATGACGACGTCGGTGCTGGCGCGCAGGACCGCCGCCAACAGCAGGCCGCGCTGGTTCTGCAGGATGCGGTAGCGCCATCGGTGCGGCTGGACCTCGACGATGAGGACGGCGATCTGCCGGCCGCCCTCCGCCGCCTGGCGGACGTAGCCGACCATCGGGTGGACCAGCGACCGGTGCGGACTCACCAGGGTTTCGAGCCGGACACCGGGATCCCACCGGTCCCAGGCGGTGCGGAATTCCGAGCACCGCTCGGGATCCGGCCAGACGCTGACCGCGACCACGTCGTCGGCGAGGGAACGGGCGGCGAGCAGCGCGTGCTCGGTCAGTTTGCTGACGCTTCCGACCGGGACGATCACCAGGCCACGGGTCGGCTGTGGCGTCGGCGTCGGCGGTCCGGACAGGTCGAGTTCGCGGCCGACCGCCGTGTAGTAGGCCTGGATCCGGGCGAACAGCAGCATCAGCGCCGGCACGGTGAGCACGACGACCCAGGCCCCCGCAGCGAACTTGGTCGCGATGAACACGACGGCGGCCAGCCCGGTCAGGACGGCGCCGGTCCCGTTGATCGCCGCGCGCAGCCTCCAGCGGGGCGGGCGTTCGCCGAACCAGTGGCGGACCAGCCCTGTCTGGCTGATGGTGAATCCGATGAAGACCCCGATCGCATAGAGCGGGATGAGCCGGTCGGTGGCCGCGTGCACCGCGGTCAGCAGGAGGCCGGCCAGCAGGGCGAGCGCGACCACGCCGTAGCGGTAGACCGGGCGCTCGGCACGTAGGCCGAACAAGTGCGGCAGGCGATCGTCGCGGGACAACAGGCTCATCAGCACCGGCAGACCGCCGAAGCTGGTGTTCGCGGCCAGGGCCAGGATCAGCGTGACGATGATGTTCGTGGCGTAGTAGGCCCAGCCGGTGCCGAACGATCCGGCGGTGAGCTGCGCCAGCACCGTGACGCCGCCGCGCGGTGCCACGTGCTGCTTGTGGATCAGGACCGCGAGCCCGAGCAGCATCGCGGCCAACAGCGCACCGAGCATCAGCTCAGTACGCTGAGCCCGTTCGGCGCGCGGTTCGCGGAAGGTCGGCACCCCGTTGGCGATGGCCTCGATCCCGGTCAGGGCCGAGCAGCCGGCGGCGAAGGCCTTCAGGACCAGAAGTACGCTCACCGCCTCTACAGCGTGGACGGGGACAGCGGTGCCCACCACCGCCACCGGCTGCGTCCGGAACAATCCGGCGCCGATGACGGCGAACACGGCGCCCAGGAAGAGCAGCATCGGCAGCATGAAGACCCGGGCGCTCTCGGCGACGCCGTACAGGTTGACGGCCGCGATCAGGACCAGCCCGAGCAGGGTCAGGCCGAGGATGTGGTGCGCCAACGACGGGAACACCGAGGCCAGGCTCGCCGCACCGGCTGCCAGGCTGACCGCGACGGTCAGGACGTAGTCGACCACCAGGCTGGCGGCGGCCAGCAGACTGACGGTGGCGCCCAGGTCCTTCTTGCCCACCGCGTAGGCGCCGCCGCCGTCCGGATGCACCGCGATGACCTGGCAGTAGGAGATCACCAGCACCGCCAGCAGCACGGTGATGGCCACGGTGATCGGCAGCGTCAGGCGCAGTGCGGAGGCGCCGGCCGTCGCCAGGACCAGCAGTATCGCCTCCGGGCCGTACGCCACCGAGCTCAACGCGTCCAGCGACAGCGCGGCCAGGCCGCCGAAGCTCGTCAGATGATCCTTATCGCCCTCGCCGTGGCGCTGCGGGACGCGCGGCACCAGCTTCTTCGACGCCGTTCCATAGCCCATCGCAGACCCAGATCCCTGCTGTCGAAGCCCAGTCGGAGCCCACGCTACCGATCACTCGGAGGGATCGGTCGGAACGCCACCGGCCGAAAAGTAGGTCGGCCGACGCCCTTCCTGCTGTCCGGAACATCCGAACGCAAACCGCCGCCAGCGGTGGGGGCGGTGCGTCGCGGACTCCGTTTGAGACTGCGAGATCGGGCACTCTGACGAGGACACGTCAAGCCTGGACCGCTTCCCAAAGGCTCGACGACCTATCCGAGGAGCACCGTTCAATGAGCAGTCCGGACCTGGCCCGACACCATCCAGTCGTCGCCGCGCACCACGCCACCAGCGCCGCCGACGTCCAACTGCGCATCGCCGATGCGATCACCAAGTTCGCCGGCTCCATGACGTTCGTCTATCTCCATGCGGTGATCTTCATCGGCTGGATGCTGTTCGTCGAGACCAACCCGTGGCCCACGCTCACCCTCGTCGTGTCCCTGGAAGCGATCTTCCTTTCGACGTTCGTCATGATCGGCCAGAACCGGCAGGCGTCCTTCCAACAGGCCAAGGCCGACCATGACTTCATCGAATCGGAACTGGAGCTCAAGTCCAACACCGAGCTGACCCGGGCCATCCACGCCATGACCACCGAACTCCATAATCGGCTGCCGGCCGCATCAGAAGCGCGATAGCACTTCGAGACCTTCCATCAGGCGTCAGGCGCGTAACAGCTCGGAGGCTGTCGCCGAGCCTTCGGCGACGTCACGGGCCAGATCGGACAGTCGCAGGTTGTGGTTGCGGGCGTGTTCGCGCAGCAGCGTGAAAGCCTCGTCGACGCTGATCCGCCGGCGCTCGGCCAGCACGCCCTTGGCCTGTTCGATGACGACGCGGCTGTTCAAGGCGCTCTGCAGCTGTGCGGCGAGCAGTTCGGCCTGGTGCAGGCTCCGCTGGGCCAGGATGCCGATGGTCGCCACGTCGGCCAGTGCCTGCCCGGCGCGGACGTCGTCCTCGGTCAGCACCCGGCTCTGGGCGCTGAACAGGTTCAGGGCGCCGATGACGGTTTCCCGCAGACGGAGCGGCAGGGCGTGCACCGCCACGAAACCCGAGTCCCGTGCGGCCTCGGCGAACCGGGGCCAGCGCTCGGCGTTGGCCTCCAGATCGGCGTTGACCACGGGACTGCCCGTGCGGCAGCAGTCGATGCAGGGACCGGCGTCGCTCTGCAGCTCGAACAGTTCCACCAGCCGCGCGTTCTCGGTGGAGGCCGCGGCGGCGTGCAGGTGCCCGCGCTGGTCGATGAGCATGATGCCGGCGGCTTCCACGTCCAGGAGCCGCACACAGCGCCCGGCCAGGGTGAGCAGGAAGTCGATGACGTCGAAGTCGTCGACCAGGGTGTCGGCGACCTCGACGAACGTCTCGACGAGTTGTCGTTCACGGGTCACGCTCATGCCTCCAAGTTAGACCCGCCGGGGAGCCCGCAGGCCTGGCCGCGCCGTCCTGGCGAGGTCGGGATGTCAGAAATCCAGGTCGCCGAAGCGCAGGCGACGGGCCACCACGTCGGCGGCGACGTCGGCGAGCAGCCGGTCCTGGGCCCAGGTGTGGGCCCGCAGCCGGACCAGCGC
This sequence comes from Catenulispora sp. GP43, assembly GCF_041260665.1. Lineage (NCBI taxonomy): Bacteria > Bacillati > Actinomycetota > Actinomycetes > Catenulisporales > Catenulisporaceae > Catenulispora > Catenulispora sp. GP43. The sequence goes on from NZ_JBGCCT010000027.1 coordinate 3,733, forward strand.
CTCGGCCAGGTTCACCCCGAGCTGCACGCTGACCATCCCGGTCGCCTGATGCACCTCGGCACGGTAGGTCACCGGCTGCGCCCAGCCAGGACCCGGCCGCTCGGTGCCCTCGGGCGCGGACCACTGCCGGTGCAGCAGGGCGAGCGTCACCGCGTCGGCCAGTGCGAGCGCGTCGGCGATCTGGCCCGCAGTCAGGGCACCGGGGGCGCTGCGGTGCGCGAGCATCGTGCCGACCCCGATCGCCCCGATCCGCAGCGGGAACACGAACAGCGCACGCGCTCCCAAGCCCATCGCGGCCGGGGCGAACACCGGCCAGCGGACCAGGGCGTCGGCCAGATCCGGCGTCAGCACCGGAACCCCGGTCGCCGCGGCATCCCGGCTGGGTCCCTCACCGAGGGTGAACTGAAGGTCCTCGACCTCGGTGCTGACCGCCTCACCGCCCCAGGCCGCCACCGTGCCCGCGGGCCCGGCGCCCACTCCGGCACAGATACCGTCGACTCCCATGATCACGGCCACGGTCGCGGAGGCCAGATGCGACAAGCCGTCGGCGCCGTCAGCGGCACCGCCACCGTCCAGCTGTGCCAGGAGCATCGCCATCCGGTCGCTGACCACCTCGGCACCGCCCTCCTCCGAATGCACCGACGGCGCCGGACACCAACCACGTTAGTCCCCGCCCACGGGCCTCGGAGGCCACCGCGCCGAGTCAGCGGCGCAGGCTCCGCCTACGAGACGAACGGACGCCGCGCCGACCGCCCACCAGATCCACGACGGCCAGCAAAGCCACAGCCCCGCCCAGTGCGGTGACCCAGGTCGAGATGTTGAAGAACCCCTGTAGATCGGTGACGTGGAAGACCCGGGAGGCCACCCAGCCGCCGAGCAGCGCCCCGCCGATCCCGATCAGGGTCGTGATGACGACGCCGTGCGGGCTGTGCATGATCTTGTCGGCGATCAGACCGACGGCCAAACCGAGCACGATCCAGGCGATGACGCCCATCGGAACACACCTACATCTCACGGCCATCCGTGAAAGCCGCGAACGCGGGCCGGACCGTTGGCCGATGTCTGTTGCCGCGTACCCGTGCCACCGTTTCCAAACGGAGAGCAGGTTGAGCGGACCCTGCGAAGACCATGGGCTGCGGGCGTCCGGTGGCCGTAGTGGCAAGGCTGGGCCATGAAGGAGCCTGCCTACAAACGACAGTGGGTCCGCGAGCCGTAGAGGCTCGCGGACCGACCGCGATCGACGTTCTGAGACTGTCGAACCAAGATCATCTGGCCCGTTTCGGGCCCACATGAGGCTTGAAAACACCCATGATCACTAAAGAGTGTCCAACAGCCTTACTGCTGGTCAGCTGCCGTTTTTGCGCTTGCGGCGCAGATAGCTGCCCTGAGCGTGTTTAGATGTCGAAGTAATGGACATGAAAACCTCTGACCTGCGGAAACGCGGCGAGTGGGTACGGGCGGCCCACTTTGGGCCCACCCTGCCCACGAGGCCCTACCCGTGAAGCGATCCGTCGGATTGAGGCTTCATAGCGAAGTCAGTGCCATACGTGCTGCTCGACGCAGTGTCGTGGCTCGTCGGTGCTCGGCTCATCGCCTGATGGCTATCGCTCATTGCTGATAGTCGGCGAGTTGGACTCGCCTCGAGCGGTTCGAACATCATGGCCGCTGTGAACTTCGACGAAGCGGTGCCTGATCCTCCTGACCACGTGCATGAACGTTGGCGGAACCGCGAGGCCCCCGACGGAGACTTCATCGTGTACTCCGACGGCTCGCTGTCGGTCATGAGCCTGATGCGACTCCGTGCGCATGACAAGCGCCACGACCCGCGGTCGGAAGACTGGCACTGGTCGGAGATCCTGCGGGCCACTGCGTGGCGCGCCAGCGGCTGGCTCGACGTCGACGGGACGATGGCCTCGTCCGGCGACGCCGGGTACTGTGCCCTCGCCGGGGAGTCGGCGAGCCACGGCAGCGTCGGCTGGGTTGCGCTGACGCTTGACGACGAGCAGCGCACGCTGCAGTGGCTGGCGGTGGCCTGCTCGTCCAACCCGTTCGCCGAAGTCACCCTTGACGAGGCCACGGTCACCGCCACCAGCACTCTGGGACGCGTCTGGGCTTTCCCGCGCGACGCCCCGCACCTGGTGGTGATCACCGCGGACCCGGACTATCCATGGCCGCGCACTGCCGCGGAACGGTAGGGCTCTATCGCGGTCGATGGCAGGGGCAGGCGGCGAGGTGCGTTCAGGCTCGCCGTCGGCCCCGGGCGGACTCGACGAGCTTGAGTCCATAGCCAGAGCGGGCGACTCGGGAGGCGGCAGTCCGTGGGCTACGCCGGCGTCATGACAGTACGGCTACCCGCCCTGGCCGGCCACAGTGGCAAGTTTGTCGAGCATCGCGGTGATGACGGCGTCGGCCAACCGATAGCCGTCGGCGGTCTCGACGATATGGCTTGACGCGATGCGGGACTCCCACCACTGTTCGAGGAAGCCGGGGCCGTACCCGCCGGTGGTGAAGCCGTACGGCTCGGACCCGAGAATGAAGATGATCATGAGCTCGTAGTCCGGTAGCGCGTAGGACCGCTCGTGCTGTGGAGGGGTCCTGAGGTACTGCTCGAAGGAACCGACCCGGTTGAAGCTGGTGAACAGCCAGAACAGGTAGTCGTACATCAGCATGGAGCGCGCGTCGGCGTGCAGGGCGAAGAACCCCTTGTCCTGCACGACGGCCTCCCCGAGCGCCCGCAGTCGGCGGTCGGCGTCGGGCAGAACGTCTTCAACCTCGCCGAAGGCACGCAGCAGGATCGGGGAGAAGCTGCCCTCCCGCACCGTGGCCAGCGCGTCGAGCCGATCCTGCTCGGAGGTGTCGTAGACGGACTCATCGACCAGGCCCATCACGAACGCCTCGAAGTTCTCCGCGACCGAGGTGATCGCGAAGTCGTGCTCCTGGTCGACGTGAACCACGGTCGGCTCGCCGTGCTTGCCGCACGTGCGGTAGTCGAGGGCGAGCATGTCGTGGCCGGCCGAGGGTGTGTCCGCGAAATACACACCGATGTCGGGGTACTGCCACATCTCGATCCAGAACCGGCTGCCGAACTCACCGCCGAGCGATTGCGACCGGGTCCGTCCAATGCCCCGGATACCGGAGATCTCCAAGTAGCTTTCGGCCCAGTCGGTCGGCTCGGCCATGGGGAAGCAGACCCGGGTCGGAACGCCGCCGTTTTGCGCGTTCATCAGCGCGATGTATGAGTCGGGCAGATGGTACCCGCCGAGTTCCTCCTCCAACGAGGCGATCAACTCCCGCGAGGGCGGCGCCTCTTCTACGTACTCCTTAAGCGCGTACGCCGAGTCGTCCCAGAAACCGGCGACGTCGAAGCCCTCGAAGTGTCCCACTGTGCCCTCCCGTATCTACCGGTCAGGAGATTGTAGATTCGGTGCCTGGCCGATGACGGCTCCAGGGGCGATCGGTGCGGCGTCAAGGTGGGCGGGCGCACCGATGAGGCTGCGCGGTCGTCCACTGGATGAACGTCTCGAGGGGCGGGATCCAGCCAAGGGCGGCTTTGTCGACGACTGCCGGATCGGTATGACGTCCGGAGCGTCAGGGCGCACTCCCCGGATCTTGCTGTACCTGGTCGAGCAGAAGGTCGACGGCAGCCTTTGCCTCCGACACGGGCGCACCAGTCGCCTTTCGCCAGGTGGTGATCGCTTGGATGCGGTCGCCCGCATGTGCGTGGGCGACGGCCAGCCTGGCATAGCCCGGCAGCCGAGCAGGAATCGGTCTTCCACACGGCGCACCGTCGCGGCCGCTGGGGTCAACCGCATCGAGTGAAGAGTGCAGATCGCGGATCGGTGCTTGTCCCGCCGGCCCTACGGTGCGGACAGCCACGAGTTCCCAGCGGGGGTCCGTCGGCTCGGACCATTCCTCGTCCAGCCCGATGCCCAACAGTCCTGGATCGTCGATCAGTTGGCAGACCCCATAGAGGAGGTTGTGTTGCATCTCCCGCACCACATCGGTCAGATCGTCCGGGTCCGCGCCGCATGCCAGGATCCGCTGCAGCGCGTCCGCCCCCGTACCGGCGGGAACCCCGCCCTGCTGGTCGCCTCGGAGATCAATCCATGACGGACGACCATCGGAGTAGCTGTCCTCGTCGACGACCATGCTCCACACAGTGGTCAGGAACGACTGGCGTGCATGTGTCGACCAGTCGTCAGGGTTGGACTCTTCGCGCTCCACCATCCGCCAACACTGTCAGACGAGAAATCCCGGGAACCAGTGGACCCGAGGTGACAACCGGGGTCAGTCGGACGAGGCCGAGCTGTGGCGACGGGCCCAGTTTGAACTCACATGCTGTACTAGCTGCGGATGTCCTGCTGTCGAAGCTCCGATAGTACAGAGGCGATGGTTACGAAGTCGTTGTCGACGTGCAGAACGGTGAGGCCGTGGTGCACGGCTGTCGCGGCGACTAGAAGGTCGATGGGGCCGGGTCCGCGGTGCTGCGACTTGAGCGTGAGTTTGTACTGGGCCGCATCGACCCAGCGCCATGCATCCTTCGGCACTGGCGCCAACTCGCACAGGATGTCGATGACGCCGGCCATTTCATCGCGGTGTGCCGCGTTTTCCGCGGAATAGAGAATCTCGGCGCGTGTCGGTTCGCTGACATGGAACAGGCCCTCCGCGCCGTAGTGCTCCCAGGCCTTCATCGTCTCCGGGGCGCGCGTCAGATGCCAGAAGGCTGAGGTGTCGAGGAGGAACCCGAACTTCACTCGTGCCACGCCTCTTTTCGTGCTTCGTACGCGGCGATGCCCCTGTCGAAGTCGCCTCGTGCGCCCATGGCGGTTAGCTTCTGCATCGCCTCAAGGCGCCTCAGCCTGGCTGCTGTCTCCTGTAGGGCCTTGTTGACGGTGTCCTTCTTCGTCGTCGTTCCCAGCAGCCTCATGGCCTCTGCCAGTGCGTCCTCGTCTAGATCGATTTGGGTGAGCGACATGGGTTCGCCTCCGATCTGGTCGCATGTACATGGCATGTGTCTCTAATGTACATCATGTACATGCCGCTGTCGGGCTCACGGGCAGGTGGGGTTGGACGGTGTGCCAGCTGGGCGAGTTCATACGCGGTGACGGGCCCACTTTGGGCCCACATCACGAGAACATGAGAGATCCTCAGACGTATAGATACGCGTATCGCCCCAGGTCAGCGGCTTGCCGACCTAGAGCGATACGAGGTGCTGCATATTCTTCAAACTGCGTTTCCGCAGGTCAAGCCGCGTTCTAAATGTCGAAGTACAGCTCGAACTCGTGCGGCGTCGGCCGCAGGCGCACCGGGTCGACCTCGCGCTCGCGCTTGTAGGAGATCCACGTGTCGATCAGGTCCTGCGTGAACACGCCGCCCTCGAGCAGGTAGCCGTGGTCGGCCTCCAGCGAGTCCAGCACCGCCGGCAGGCTGCCGGGCACCTGCGGGATCGAGGCGTGCTCGTCCGGCGGGAGCTCGTACAGGTCCTTGTCGACCGGGGCCATCGGCTCGATCTTGTTCTTCACGCCGTCCAGGCCGGCCATCATCATGGCCGAGAACGCCAGGTACGGGTTCGAGGACGGGTCCGGGCAGCGGAACTCGATGCGCTTGGCCTTCGGGTTCGAGCCGGTGATCGGGATGCGGATGCACGCCGAGCGGTTGCGCTGGGAGTAGACCAGGTTCACCGGGGCCTCGTAGCCGGGGACCAGGCGGCGGTAGCTGTTCACCGTCGGGTTGGTGAAGGCCAGCAGCGACGGGGCGTGCTTGAGCAGGCCGCCGATGTAGTGGCGGGCGGTGTCCGACAGGCCCGCGTAGCCGACCTCGTCGTAGAACAGCGGGGCGCCGTCCTTCCACAGGCTCTGGTGGCAGTGCATGCCCGAGCCGTTGTCGCCGAAGACCGGCTTCGGCATGAAGGTGGCGGTCTTGCCTGCGTTCCAGGCGACGTTCTTGATGATGTACTTGAACAGCATCAGGTCGTCGGCGGCGGCCAGCAGGGTGTTGAACTTGTAGTTGATCTCCGCCTGGCCGGCCGAGCCGACCTCGTGGTGCTGGCGCTCGACGATCAGGCCGGAGTCGATGAGCGTGCGGCTCATGACCGCGCGCAGGTCCGTGTAGTGGTCGTTCGGGGCCACCGGGAAGTAGCCGCCCTTGACGCGCGGCTTGTATCCGCGGTTGCCGCCCTCCTCGGCGCGCCCGGTGTTCCAGAACGCGGCCTCGGCGTCGATGTGGTAGTAGCTCTCCTGCGGGCCGGAGGTGAAGCGCACGTCGTCGAAGACGTAGAACTCGGCCTCGGGGCCGAAGTAGCACGTGTCGGCGATGCCGGTGCCCTTCAGGTACGCCTCGGCCTTCTTGGCCACGTTGCGCGGGTCGCGGGAGTAGGCCTCACCGGTCAGCGGGTCGTGGATGAAGAAGTTGATGTTGAGGGTCTTCTCGGCGCGGAACGGGTCCAGGCGCGCGGTCGTCGGGTCGGGCAGCAGCTGCATGTCCGACTCGTGGATGGCCTGGAAGCCGCGGATCGAGGAGCCGTCGAAGGCCAGGCCGTGTGCGAAGACATCGGCGTCGAACGACTCGACCGGCACCGTGAAGTGCTGCATCACACCGGGCAGGTCGCAGAACCGCACGTCGACGCTTTTCACGTCGTTGTCCCTGAGGTACTTGAGTACCTCGTCGGCGTTCGAGAACATCCACTACTCCTTTGAGTATTCTCACCGGCCGGAAGCCTCTCGCCACCGGGCCGGGACCCAACGGGCACTCCTGTGACCGTAGGACCGGGGGGTTTCCCGGCCGTGTCCCTTTTGTTTCCGGCGTGTTACACAGAGCCCGGCTCCCTCCAACTTACCGCGTGGGCAGGTCGGCACTGTGGGAGCGGGTCCGTCCGACGCGGTGGCGGACCTCGAACGGGTGCGGGGTACCGTGGACGCCATGACCTCGTCCGACTATTCCGGCCATCGCTTTGGCCTCCCGCGCACCGGTCCGGGCTCGATGGCCTCGGTCGGCCGCCGGCTGGGTGCGCTGATGATCGACTGGGCCATCGCCTACGGGGCGGCCTACCTGCTGGTCGGCGACCGGCTCCTGCGCAACGGCCAGTTCGCGGCGCTGAGCGTGCTGGCCGTGATCTACCTGGTGGGGCTGGGGATCAGCGGCGCCACGCTGGGGATGTCGGTCCTGGGCCTGCGGGTCGGCTCCGACCAGGGCGGCCGGGCCTCGCTGTACGCGATCGGCATGCGCACCGTGCTGTTGTTCCTGGTCATCCCGCCGGTGGTCTGGGACGCGGACGGCCGCGGCCTGCACGACCGGATCGCGCGCACGATGATCGTCAGCACCCGCTAGTCCGTCCGCGCTACGGGCACCAGCCCTCCGCGCTACGGCCCCGGCCATCCGCGCTGCGAACGCCGACGTCCGCGCTGCGAACGTCCACAATCCGCGCCACGAACGCCGACGGCCCGCGACCGATCACCGGTCGCGGGCCGTCGTACGTTCCATGGCGTTTCGCCGGGGTTACATCCGGCTGAAGTGGCTTGCGACGATTCAGCGCATCTGGCCCCGGGGCATCTTGCCGTTGCGCGGCATCGGGCCCTTCGGGATCGGCATGTTCGGCCCGACGGCCTTGAGCCGGTTCTGGTACTCCTGCACCTGCGCCGGACGCAGGTAGCCCTTGCCGGTGGCCGGCTTGAGCCGCATCACCGTCTTGTTCAGCTTGCCCAGCGGGACCATGCCCTCTTCGTCGCCGGCCACGATGTCCTGGCCGACCAGCGGCACATCCGGACCGAACAGCCGGGTCAGGTGCCGGCGCTCCTCGGTGAACAGCGCCTTGAGCCGGTTCGGGTTGCCCTCGCCGACCAGGACGATGCCCGGGCGGCCGAGCACCCGGTGGATCATGTCCTGCTGCCGGTTGAAGCGCACGCCGGGGGTGACGTCCCAGCCGCGGCGCAGGGTGTCCAGCACCGAGGCCGCCGCGCCGGGCTGGTCCTTGATCGAGGAGTAGGCGGCACGCTGCGCCCGCCGCCCGAAGACGATCATCGCGGCCAGCACCGCGACCGGGATGCCGAAGATCCCGTAGAACACCGGGGACCCGAGCAGGAAGCCCAGCCCCACGAACACCACCAGGGCGCCCACGGCCCAAGCGGCCAGAACCAGCGGAAGCTTGGGATCCTCCTTGCGGGTCATCCCGTAGACCTCGCGGATCTGCGTCAGCCGGCCCTTTTTCTTGGGCGCATCCCCGCCGGCGGGGGTCTTCGTCGTGGTGTCGCGTGCCATGCCACGCAGGATACGTGGTGCCCGCGTCCGGTGGTAAACCAGTTCGGGCTTATCGGTGCCGGTTACCGGCCGCGGACGCCCATCCTGGTGAGCGACTCGTGGGCCTCGGCGCGCAGCGCGGCCCGCTCCTGGCCCTCCAGCACGGCGGCGCGGGCGTTCGCCAGGGCGCCCCGCTGGCCGCCGGCCCGCAGGACCCGGCGTTCGAAGGTGAGCATCATCGTGCGGACGGAGGACGTCGCGCTGGGGGTCGGGGGAGTGGCTGCGGAGGACGTTGCGGTGCTCATTGCGGAACCTCGTCCAGAAGAAAAAGGCGGACGTCGGGGAACGGAGCCGGTGGCGGGCCACCACCACTATCAGGTTTCTTTGTTACAGGGTCTGGTGTAGCCGGTCAAATCGTGGTAACGCGTTGCGCAATGCTGGGCATTCCCCGCGCCCGGCATGCGAAACGGCCCCGGTCCGACGTGGACCGGGGCCGCCTATAGCAACTCCCTAACAAACTTGCTGACGTGCCGCCCGCGAAGCCGGCCGAGTCGCCCCGGCCGATGCGGCGAACGTCACGCCGTCACGCCGGGACGCCGGCGCCGGCAGCCGCCGCCGCGCGCGCCTCGACGGCCTCCTTGTACAGCCGCCCGGCGCGGTACGAGGAGCGCACCAGCGGTCCGGACATGACCCCGAAGCCCATCTCGCGGGCCTCCTCGGCCAGCTCCACGAACTCCTCGGGCTTGACCCAGCGCATCACCGGGTGGTGCCGCGGGGACGGCCGCAGGTACTGGGTGATGGTCACCAGGTCGCAGCCCGCCTCGCGCAGGTCGGCCAGGGCCTGCGAGATCTCCTCGCGCTCCTCGCCCATGCCCAGGATCAGGTTGGACTTGGTGACCAGGCCGAAGTCGCGGGCCTGCCGGATGACGTCCAGCGAGCGCTCGTAGCGGAAGCCGGGGCGGATCTCCTTGAAGATGCGCGGCACGGTCTCGATGTTGTGCGCCAGCACCTCCGGACGGCTGCCGAAGACCTCGGCGAGGTGCTCGGGCTTGGCGTGGAAGTCCGGGATCAGCAGCTCGACGCCGCAGCCGGGCAGCATCGCGTGGATCTGGCGGACGGTCTCGGCGTACAGCCAGGCGCCCTCGTCCTCCAGGTCGTCGCGGGCCACGCCGGTGACGGTGGCGTACTTCAGGCCCATGGTCTGGACGGACTCGGCCACGCGGCGCGGCTCGTCCGTGTCGTAGGCCTTGGGCTTGCCGGTGTCGATCTGGCAGAAGTCGCAGCGCCGGGTGCACTGGTCGCCGCCGATGAGGAAGGTGGCCTCGCGGTCCTCCCAGCACTCATAGATGTTCGGACAGCCGGCCTCCTCGCACACCGTGTGCAGGCCCTCGCTGCGCACCAGGCTCTTCAGCCCGGTGTACTCCGGGCCCATCTTGGCGCGGGTCTTGATCCAGCTGGGTTTCTTCTCGATGGGGACGGCGCTGTTGCGGACCTCAAGCCGGAGCAGCTTGCGGCCTTCTGGTTCTGGGGTGACGGCCGTCACTTCGAGTCTCCTTGCATTGAACGGCTACTGCCTGCCGCGTCGGGCTTATTCCTGCGATTACCAGCCTACGTGGCCGTCGGACTATTCCTTGACGGCCCCGACGAGTCCGAACGCCTCGGAAACCACGTCGTCCAGATGCCGTGCGACCAGCGGCGCGAACTCCTCGACGGTGACGTCCCGGCCGAGTTCGGCGGACAGCGAGGTGACCCCGGCGTTCCGGATGCCGCAGGGGATGATCTTGTCGAACCAGGCCAGGTCGACGTCGCAGTTCATGGCGAAGCCGTGCATGGTGACGCCCTTGGCCACGCGCACGCCGATCTGCGCCAGCTTGCGGTCGGCCCTGCGCTGCCCGGCGTTGGACGGCGCGTACTCCGGCCCGGCCAGCCGCGGGTCGAACTCCTCGTCCTCGTCCACCGGGGCGCCGACGGTCTTCAGCTGGAGCTTCAGGCCGCCCAGATCCTCGCGCTCGATCTCCTCGCCGAGGATCCACACGCCGCTGCGGCCGTGGATCCGGGTGGTCTCCAGGCCCAGTTCGGCGCAGGCCCGGATCATCGCCTCCTCCAGCCGGCGCACGTGGCCGACCACGTCCATCGCCTCGGGCAGCCGCAGGATCGGGTAGCCGACCAGTTGGCCGGGGCCGTGGAAGGTGATGCGGCCGCCGCGGTCGACGTCGATGACCGGGGTGCCGTCGGTGGGGCGCTCCACCGGGGTCGTGCGGCGGCCGGCCGTGAACACCGGGGGGTGTTCCAACAGGATCAGCGTGTCGCCGATCTCGTCGGCGACCCGCCGGGCGTGGACGTCGCGCTGGAGATCCCAAGCGGCCAGATACGGAACGGCCTCCGCGCCGAAGCCGGCGCGGAGGACCGAGATACCACGTTCGTCAGACACCCCTCAAGGGTACGCCTGCTTATTACCGCCCTATTGGGCCGGCTGGGTGGCCAGCACGCCGAGCGTGACGTTGACCGTCGTGGAGGACCCGTTGCGGGTGTAGGTGATGGGGACGACGTCGCCGGGGCGGTGCGAACGCACCGCGGCCGCCACGTCCTGGTAGGAGTAGACCAGACGGTCGCCGATCTTGGTTATCACGTCGCCGGACTTCAGGCCCGCCTTGTCGGCCGGGCCGCCGGAGGCGACCTGCTCCACCTTGTAGCCGCCGGAGGTGCGGGTCGTGGTGTCGCTGCTGCCGGACTGCGCCACCCCGAGGGAGGCGATCTGCGCGGGCTTGCCCTGGGCCAGGGCGTCCACGATGGGCAGCGCTTCGGAGATCGGGATGGCGAAGCCCAGGCCGATGGAGCCGGCCTGCCCGCTGCTGCCGCCCAGGCCGCCGGAGTTCTGGCTGTTCGAGGCGATCGCGGAGTTGATGCCGATCACGTTGCCCTGCATGTCCACCAGCGGGCCGCCGGAGTTGCCGGGGTTGATCGCGGCGTCGGTCTGGACCGCGTCCAGGACCACCGTGCTGCCGTCCTCGGCCTGCGTCTCCACCGGACGGTTCAGGGCGCTGACGATGCCGGAGGTGACGGTGCTGGTCAGGCCCAGCGGCGAGCCGATGGCCACCACCTGCTGGCCCACCGCCAGGTTCTTGGAGTCGGCGAAGGAGGCCTTGGTCAGGCCGGACACGCCGTCGACCTTGATCACCGCGAGGTCGGCCAGCGGCTCGGTGCCGACGATGTGCGCGGTGGCGGTCCGGCCGTCGTTGAACGTGACGGTGATGGTCGCCGGGCCGCTGGAGGTGTTGCCGTTGCCGTTGCCGTTGCCGCCGCCGAACGGGTTCTGGTTCCCGTTCCCGTTGTTGTTGCCGTTCCCGTTGCCGTTGGAGCTGCCGTTGTTCTGGCTGGAGGTGTTCGCCGCGGCGACCACGTGGTTGTTCGTGACGATCAGGCCGTCCGAGCTGTAGATGATCCCGGTGCCCTCGTCGCCGCTGCCGTTGGCGGTGCTGACCTGGATGTCCACCACGCTCGGCATGACGGACGCGGCCACCTGGGTGACGCTGCCGGGGGTGTTCAGCGCGGTGTTGTTGGTGTTCAGCGGGGAGCGCGTGCTCGACGCCGCCGAGGAGGAGGAGCTGTTGTTGTCCTTGGCCGCGTAGGTGACCGCGGTGCCGATGCCGCCGCCGATCAGGCCGGCGATCAGGGCCACCGCGACCAGCATCTTGCCGCCGCTGAGCGAGGAGCGCTGGGCCGTGGCGGTGCCGCCGGGGGGCGTGTAGGGCGGGAAGCCGGTGCCGTCCGAGGGGGCGGCCCAGTTCGGCGGGGGCGTGGGGCCGGGGCCCAGGTGCGAGCCCATGCCGCCGGCCTGCTGCGCCTGCTGCGCCTGGGCCGTCGGGCCGAAGGCGGCGCCGGGCTGCGGCTGGGGCGCCTGCGGGCCGGGGCCGGCCGGGCCGACCGGGCCGGACTGCGCCTGATGCGCGGCGGCCGGGACCGCGGGCTGGACCAGGGTCTGGTCCGAGGGGCCGGCGGTCGGCTGGATCAGCGTCGGGTTCGTGTCCGCGGGGGCCTGCGGGGCCTGCGGAGCCGGCTGGGAGGCGACGGTCGGGGGGACCGCGTCCTGCTGCGGCGGCACCGTCTGGGGGTCCTGTGCCCCCGAGCCGCCGGACGCGGCGGGGTTCGCGCCGAAGCTTTCGCTCACGTCCTGGTGCGCCGCTTCGGTGGCGCCGTTGTCGCCCAGGCCGCCGACGCCGCCTGCGTTGCTCGAGGGTTCGTTCATGAGGAGGAGCTTCGCCTGTTCACCTTAAATGCTGCTGAGACCCGGACAAGAGGTGACCGAAAAAGGGCCCTGGATCCCCTGTGTTTCCACAGGGATGGGATCTGGCGCGTACCGACTTTATGCGGTACCTGCTTCCGGGACGGCATCAGGCGCGTCCTCCGCACAGCGGGAACGCGCCTGTGACCTGCTGGCTCGGCGTCCGGTCAGGCCTTCGCGGGGGTGCCGCCGTTCTGGGGGCCGGCGTCCTCGGTCGGCCGCCCGGGCAGCCAGAACCCGAGCAGGGCGCCGCCGCTGGGGGCCCGCGCCGCGGCGACCCGGCCGCCGTGGTTCTCAGCGGCCTGCCGCACGATGGCCAGGCCCAGACCGGAGCCCGGCATGGTGCGCGCCTCGGTGGAGCGGTAGAAGCGCTCGAAGACGTGGGGCAGGTCCTCTTCGGCGATGCCCGGGCCCTGGTCGGCGACCTGGAGCAGGCCGTCGGACAGGCGCACGGTGACCGTGCCGTCCTCCGGGCTCCACTTCGCGGCGTTGTCCAGCAGGTTCGTCACGGCGCGCTCCAGCGCCGCCGGATCGCCCTCCAGGTACCAGGGCTGGAGCTGGATGTCGAACTTCAGGTGCGGGGCGCGCCTGCGGACCCGGTCCACGGCCTGGCGCACCACGTCGCCCAGGTTCACCGGCTCCGGCGAGGCCTGCGGCTTGGTGTCCCGGGAGAGCTCGACCAGGTCGCCGACCAGGACGGACAGCTCCTCCATCTGGGCGCGCACGTCCCCGATGAGCTCGGAGCGGTCGGCGTCGCTGATCTGGATCGGGTTCAGCCCCGAGCCCGCGCCGAAGACCTGCGAGAGCAGGTCGATGTTGGTGCGCATGGAGGTCAGCGGGGTGCGCAGCTCGTGGCCGGCATCGGCGATCAGGCGTTTCTGGTGCTCCTGGGAGCGGGCCAGCGCGGTCAGCATGCTGTTGAAGCTGGTCGCCAGGCGGGCCAGCTCGTCGGTGCCCTGGACGTCGATCGGCCGCAGGTCGCCGGTCCTGGCCACGTACTCGGTGGCCTCGGTGAGCCGGTCCACGGGGCGCAGGCCGGCGCGGCCCACGGTGATGCCGGCGCTGCCGGCGACCGCGATGCCCGCGATGCCGACCAGGATCGAGACCAGGCTGAGCCGGCCCAGCGTCTGCTGGGTGTCCGCCATCGACTCCGCGACCAGCACGGCCGTCCGCTCGTTCGGCGGCAGCAGCGGGGTCTCGACGGTCTTGATCGGCACGCTCAGCGCCCGGTAGTGGACGCCGTCGATGACCAGGGTCGAGTAGTGGTCGCCCGAGGACGTCTGGGCGACCTGCAGGTCTGCGGGGGTGAACTTGATGTCGTCCTGCACCACCTGCAGGGGCAGGTTCGACGGGCCCGTGGGGGTGCCGTCGCCCTGGTACACCACGTACACGGTGGGGTCGAGCAGGCCCACGGCGACGTGGCTGTTGACCAGGTCGGTGGCCCGCTCGGCCTTCTGGTACAGGCTGTTGTCCATCTGGCTCAGGATCTGGTTGCGCACCGTCACCCACGCCGCGATCGACGCCAGCGCCACGCTGAGCCCCACCGCGATCATCACCAGGGCGGTGATCCGGGTCCGCAGCGGGACGTGTGACATCATCTCGGTGATCTTCGCGCGCAGCCGTTCGTAGGGTCCCGGGCGCTCCTCGGATTCCAGGTGGTCAGTGGCGACGAGGGGACTCACGGTGCCGTCTCACGCAGGGAATACCCCACTCCGCGGACCGTGTGGATCAAGCGGGGCAGGTCGTCGGCCTCGGTCTTGCGGCGCAGGTAGCCGACGTAGACCTCGAGCGAGTTGGCGGTGGTCGGGAAGTCGTAGCCCCAGACCTCCTCCAGGATCTGCGCGCGCGTCAGCACCTGGCGGGGGTGCCGCATCAGCAGCTCCAGCAGGTTGAACTCGGTCCGGGTCAGGCGCACCGGCTTGTCGGCCCGGGTCACCTCGCGGGTGGCCGGGTCCAGGGTGAGGTCGGCGAAGGCCAGCGGGGCGTCCGAGGAGTCGGCCAGGCTGCCCTGGGTGCGCCGCAGCAGCGCGCGCAGCCGGGCCAGCAGCTCCTCCAGCGCGAACGGCTTGGGGAGGTAGTCGTCGGCGCCCGCGTCCAGGCCGGCGACCCGGTCCGGGACCGCGTCGCGCGCGGTGAGCAGCAGGACCGGCAGGTCCTCGCCGGCCGAGCGCAGCCGGCGGCAGGTCTCCAGGCCGTCCAGCCTGGGCATCATGACGTCGAGCACGACGGCGTCCGGCCGCCGCTTCGCGATCGCCTCCAGCGCCGCCAGTCCGTCGGCCGCCAGCTCGACCTCGTAGCCGTTGAAGGCCAGCGAGCGGCGCAGCGAGTCACGGACCGCCTGGTCGTCGTCCACCACGAGGATGTGCATGGCCGCATTCTGCCCCCATCGGTTGAGAAGACGCTGAGATCACGCCGATGTTTTTTCCTGGCGGTCGCGGCGCGGCCGAGCGTGCGGATTAGACCGTTAGAGGGATACGCGGATCCAGACCCGGGGGTTTATCCACAGTCGGTCATGTCTTGGTCGCACTCCGTGCCCGGGAATCGGCACAGTATCGGTCATGGATCACGACCTCACCCCCGCCCCCGGAGCCGTCGCCGCCGACGGCCTCACGTCCGGCGGCCCCGATACCGAAGGCGCCCGGACCGCAGCCCAGGCCCCGCCCCGCCGGCGCGGTGCCCGCGGCGGCATCCCGGGCCAGGCCGGAGGCGGTGCCGATGGGCTTGCCGACGTGGGTGCCGCGGGCAGTGCCGGTGGTGGTGCCGGTGGTGGTGACGGTGGTGGTGACGCCGGCGAGCCGGCCGGTGGCGCCGCGGGCACGGCCGCTCGAGCCGGTGCCGCCGGTCCGTCCGGCACCGTCCGGCTGGCCTCTCCGGGCTCGGTGGTGGCCTCGATCCCGTTCCTGTTCGGCTTCCATCCGGAGAACAGCCTGGTGGTGCTCGGCGTCAGTCATTCGGCCGAAGGCGGCAGCTTCATCCGGCACGGCGTCCGCATCGACCTGGAACAGGTCCGCGGCCACGAGCGCACCACCGCCCTGGAACTCGCGGCCCGCCTGCGCGATCAGGACGCGGACATCGCCATCCTGGTCGCCTTCGGCCCGCGCGGCGCCACCGGCGCCAAGGCCCGCCCCGACCACTGCCGCAAGCTGATGGCCGCGTTCCGCGCCCAACTCGAGGCCGCGGCCAGCGAGGAGCGCGTCACCGTCGTCGACGCCCTCTACACCGCCAACGGCCGCTGGTGGTCCTACATGTGCCGCAACAACCGCTGCTGCCCGGCGGCCGGGACGGTCGTCCCCGCCGAGGCCCCGGCCGCCCTGGCCGGAGCCTTCGCCGCCCGCGGCCACACGGTCTACGCCAGCCGCGAGGCCCTGGAGGCGACCCTGGATCCGCACCCGCGGGAGATCCTGGCCCGTACCGCCGCGGCGGTGGAGCACCTCGACCCCGCCTGGTACGACACCGACGCCGGCCTGGCCGACGCTCGCCGCCTGATGGACGTGCTGCTGGCCCGGTGCGGGGACGACGCCGCGGAACCCGCTCTGCGCGCGTCCCGCGCCGAAGGCCCCCGAGCCGGCCGCCGCGGTCTGTCCGACAGCGCGACCGCGGCTCTGACCGCGCCCGACGAGGAGTCGGCGGCGGCTGAGTCCTCCGGGCACAAGGGCCGGTCTGCCTCATCGGACCCCGACGCGTCGCAGGACACCGACTCCTCCTCACCCGCCTCGAAGCAAGCCTCGAACGCCGCCATCCCGGCCGCGCGCTCCTCCCGCCGCGTGACCAACCGCGTCCCGGCGCTCGTCGGCACGCCGGACGGCATTCCGCTCGGCGCGCTGGCCGAACCGCCCGGCTCGCTGCTCGCGCCGCCGGCCATCACCGACGCCGAGGCGGCCGAACTGCTGGTCGCGCTGCTCAACTGGCGGGTCCGCGACTACCTGGCCTGCGCCGCCGCGACCGTGGACTCCGCCGGGAGGCTGCTCCGCCTGGGCGCGGAACTGGCCCGGCGCGCGCCGCATCCCGATCTTCGCCTCGCCCCCTATGCGCTGGCCGCGTGGGCGGCGTGGGCGATCAGCCGGCCCGCCATCGCGCAGTGCGCGGTGGACCGGGCGCTGGCCATCGATCCCGAGTACAAGTTCGCCTCGCTGATCCGCGCCGGCCTGCACCACGCCATCGACGGCGAGGGCGTGCGCGAGTCCGCCGCCAGCACGCGGCGCGACCTGTTCGGCGAGGACGCCGTCGAGGCCGAGGCCGCAGACCACTGCGACAGCGGCGCCGACCCGACAGATCCGGACACCGCTCCGGCCCCGATCCCTTCTCCCCGCTCGACTTCCCGCTCGACCGAGAACGTCCCCAACGAACCCGATGTGGAGATCCCATGAACCGCATAGAGCAAGTCGCCATGCCGATCCCGGCGCAGCCGCAGCCCCGCCTGCCCCGCGCCCGCCGCGCAACCTCCGGGGTGGCCGTCGCGATCGCGGCGCTGGCCGTGCCGCTGCTGCCGGGCATGGCCTTCGGCACCACTTCCTCCGGCGGTGCCGGTGCGACCGCGACCGAGGCGCCGTCACAGGCCCGGCATCACCTTCCCCACGGCCCGGTCCTCCCCGGCCCCGGTGTCCTGACGCTCCAGGCCTGGACGGCCAGCGGCTGGACGCTCACCGTGCCGGCCCGCGACGGCCGCTACGTCCCCTGGACCGGTGAGCCCGGCCTCCCGATCGACCACCCGCGGCCCGTCATCCTCCCCGACGGCAAGCGGGGGGAGATCGCGGACTACCGGGTGGTACCCACCGGCTTGCGCGCCGACGATCCCCACGTCCCGGAGGCGCAGATTCCGGCCGACCCCGCCGACCCCGCCGACTCGACCGGCTCGGACGGCTCCACCGGTTCGGTGCCCTCGGGTGATGCGTCCATGGAGTGGCCATCGAGGGACACGGGGGACACGACTGCCTTGCGTGCCGCGCGTTCCCCCGTCGTCCCGGATCCGCTCATCCCGTTCAGTCCGGCCAACACCAAGCAGATGATGAGCCCGTCCCGGACGGACGCCGACATCCCTAACGGTGCCGTTACTCCGGCGCCGGCTGTCGGACAGACCGCCGTTGTGACGGCCGCCGACCTGCCGACGTCCTCGTACTGCCTGCGCGATGCCTATCCGGCCGGCGGGGACCGCTACATGGTGGCGCACCTGCGCCCGGCGGCGGACGCCATGGATGTCGTCGCCACCCCGCACCGCACGGTCTGTGGGGCGCGGGTCGACTACTTGTCCCAGGCGCGCGCCTGATGAACGGCGCCGCCCTCTACCCGATCGCGCGCGCCCGCCTCACCGCGGGCCGCGCGGTCCTCCGCCTCGCGCACGGCGTCCGGTCGCGGGGTCTGGTCTGCGGACCGGTCTCGTGCCGCCACTTCGGCCGCCCAGGCCGGATGCTCCCGCTCCGCCCAGCCGCGCGTCACCCAGCCGGTCCGCATCCCGATCCGGGCCTGCCGGTCGTTCAGCGCGAACCAGACGTGGCCGATCACCACGAACCCGATCGCCAGCGCCAGCCAGTCGTGCACGAACGTGGCGCCGGTCCGGGCCGAGACCCCGACCAGGTGCGGGAACCACATCAGCGTCCCGGTCCCGGCCATCACCAGGATCGCGCCGCACTGGAAGGCGGCGTTCAGCTTCTGGCCGGCGTTGAACTTGCCGACCGGCAGCGCGAGCTCCCGGGCCTTCTCCCGCCGCCAGGCGCGCTCGCGCAGCCACTCGCGGTCGGTGTCGGTGTGCCGGTTCAGGCGCCGCACGTCTGCCCGATACGCCCGCGAGAAGAGCCCGGCCGCCATCGGGATCGGCAGCGCGAAGCCGCAGTAGAGATGGATCAGTGCCACGGTCGGGCGGTGCCCGACCGCGACCGACAACGACGGCAGGTACAGCACCGCCCCGGTCATGATCAACGTCAGCATCAAGGTGGCGGTCGCGCGGTGCACGTACCGCTCGGCGCGGGTGAACCGCTCGATCGGCCGCCGGACGCCGCCGGCCTCAGCCGGTCGGGACATCGCCGGTCCTCCCGTTCGACTTTCCGACCCAGGCGTCCACGTCATAGCCGTAGCCCTCCCAGTAGCCGGGATGGACCGCGTCCACCACCTGGATCTCCGAGAGCCACTTGATGCTCTTGTACCCGTACATCGGCGCCGCGTAGAGGCGCACCGGCCCGCCGTGGTCGTGGCTCACCGGCCCGCCGAGCATCTTCAGCGCCACCAGCATGTCCGGGTTCTGGGCCTGGTCCAGTGTCAACGACTCGGTGTACGTCCCGTCGAAGGAGACGAACCGCAGGGCCTTCGCCGAACTCTGCACCCCGGCCAGCGTGAGCATGTCCCGCAAGCGCACCCCGGTCCACGGCACCTTCGGCACCCGCCAGCCGGTGACGCACTGGAAGTCCCGTACCAGGTCGGTCTGCGGCAGCGCCGCCAGATCGGTCAGCGAGTAGTGCTGCGGGTGGTCCACCAGCCCGGTGACGGACAGCCGGTAGGTGGCCGGATCGGGCGTGGGGACGCTCCCCGTCACCGTGTAGATGCGGAACTGGTCTCCCAGCGGGAGCAGGTTCGTCAGTCCGGTCGGGTCGTGTTGCGCGACATCGGCCAGGAACCGCTGCACGGTGGAACCGCCGAGCACCCCCAGGGCGCCCAGCCCCACCACACCGAACACGACACGCCGTCCGACCGGCCGCCCTTCGCGGTCCCGCCGGCCGGGTCCGTCCCCGCCGCCGGCGGTGTTCCCGCCGCGGCCGGCATCCCACGCCTCTGCCACGAACCCATCACATCACCGCAGGTCATCCTGCACCAGCACTCGGCATGGAGGTTCTTCGGTTCGTAATATCCGCCGGCGGGCCGTGCCAGCCCGGCCACGCGGGATCGGGACGTCCGGCATCGTCCATGTGTTCGCGCCGCCAAATCGCGGGCCACCATCCCGGCCCCGGTGCCAGCTCGAAGTGTGTCGAGCCGCAGGTGCAGGGCGCAAGGAGGAGGTCACACTCGGAGCAGCGTTCCACGAAGCCGTGTCCGGTCGCCGTCGCCCGGGTGCCCTCCCCGCCGCAGTCGGGGCAGCCCGGCAGCCGGACGCCGTCGAACTGCCGCAGCCGGCGTTCGACGAAGTCCAGCAGCGTCATGCCGGGCCGGCGGCGTGGGTCGTCGCGGAAGCCGACAGCGCGGCCCCAGAGTCCGTCCCACGCCGCGGCGTCAGGAAGCGCCCGCATCCCGGCCGCCTTCTGCTCGCGGCGGCGCTGGATCAAGGCCTCCATGCCGGAGAGCCAGCGGGCCCGGGCGGCTCCCAGTTCATCGACAGCCCGTACCAAGGAGGTGGTGTCCGCGTTCAGGTCCCTCGGGATCCCGGCGGCCAGGGTGAGATACATGTAGGTCGAGCGCAGCCCGTAGGGCGGGAAGTGCTCGAGAGCGGACCGCAGACAGCTGAGTCGGCGATACGGCGGCAGCGCCGGGTCGGCGACGCGGAGGTGCAACCGGGCGAAGCCGGTCATGTGTCTTTCCCTTCGCCTGGACAGCCCCGGCCTGGAGAACATGGAGACCTGGAGTCACCAAGTGAGTGAAACGCTGCCCCGCAGGACCCTACGCGCCACGTTCGATCAGCTCTTCGCCGACGGCGAGGCGGCGTTGACCGCCGGCTCGCACGGGATCCAGGTGGCGCCGCCCGGGGACGGCAGGCGGTGGGGCGT
Source organism: Catenulispora sp. GP43 (assembly GCF_041260665.1). NCBI lineage: Bacteria > Bacillati > Actinomycetota > Actinomycetes > Catenulisporales > Catenulisporaceae > Catenulispora > Catenulispora sp. GP43. Next base: position 23,932 of record NZ_JBGCCT010000027.1, read on the forward strand.
GTCTGCCTTGCTGCGTCCGGATCCGGAGGCGGCGGCATCGCTGGAGGCGCTGGCGCGCGAGGCCGCGGCGGTCGCCGGCGACGGTCACTGGCTGACCGGTGCCGCGGGCAACTCGCACCTCACCATGCGCGCGCTGGAGTGGCCGCGGGCCGACATCCGGGACGACGACCCGTGTGTCGCGCGCTACGCCGACGCCCTGCGCACGGCGGCCGCCGGTGTCCGGCCCCTGACCTTCGCGGTCACCGGCCTGACGCTGACGCCGCTGTCGGTGATGGCGTGCGCCGTCCCGGCCGACGGCGCTGCGGACCGGCTCTCGGCTGCCTACGCTGCCGCGCTCGGTCCGGACGCCTGGTTCGAGAAGGAGTTCCGGCGCGACTTCTGGTACCTCAACATCCTGCACTTCGCCGCGCCGGTTGCCGATCCGCGGGCCCTGATCGACTGGGTCGCCGAGCGGCGCGCCGCGGCCTCGATGAGGCTGCGCGTCACCGAGGTTGAGATCGCGACGTGGCGCTTCACCGGGAGTGGGATGACCCCGCAGCGGTTAGCCGCGCAGGTACTTGCCTGAGCCGAGCATGTGCCGCAGCGCCTCGGCGCGTGCCCAGCCGGGGCGTTCCGGTCCGGTGATGCGCGACCACGGCTGGTCGGGGTGCAGGCCGAGACCGCGGAGCAGGTCCGCGCTGATCATGATCGAGAACGAACCGTGCCAGTGCCCGTCGGCGCGGCGTCCGCAGTACAGGTGGATGTGGATGTCCTCGGGGCGGAACGGGAGCCAGTCGATGCCGCGGTCGAGCAGTCAATCGGCGACGGCGCGTTGCGGCGGCGGGCAGCCCGGCAGATTCTCGTAGGCCAGTATGGTGATCAGCTCAGGATCCTGGTTCGCCATGGGCCGATCGTAGGCGGCCCGAGCGGCGCCGACCTCTGATTTACCGGGTGCCGGGTGCCGGGTGCCGGGCGGCCGCGGACCGAGCTGCCGGACCCAGTTCTCGTCACACTGACGACATCAGGCTAGGATGAACGGATGCCACGCGATCTCGACCCGGACTACGACCCGACCGACTACCCGCCGTTCGCGGTGACCGTCGATCTGGTCGTGCTGACCGTCGCCGAGCAGGGGCTGAGCGTGCTGGCGGTGCGGCGGGGCGAGCCGCCGTTCGCCGACCGCTGGGCGCTGCCCGGCGGGTTCGTGAAGCCCGACGAGAGCCTGGGCGACGCCGCGGTGCGGGAGCTGGCCGAGGAGACCGGGCTGGGTCTTCAGGTCGGGCAGGACGCGGAGCAGGGCCTGCACGCCGCGCCCGACCACGGCGTCCACTTGGAGCAGCTGGCCAGCTACGGCGCCCCGGACCGGGATCCGAGGATGCGGGTGGTGTCGGTGGCGTACCTGGCGCTCGCTCCGCTGACCTCGTTGCAGGAGGGCTCCGAGGGGCCGTTCCCGGCTGCGGGCGGCGACGCGCGCGCCGCCGAGTGGCTGCCGGTCGCCGCCCTGCCCGGGTCGGAGGGTCTGGCGTTCGACCACGCCCGGATCCTGGCCGACGGGGTGGAGCGGGCCCGCTCGAAGATCGAGTACTCGTCGCTGGCCGCGGCGTTCTGTCCGCCGGAGTTCACGGTGGGGGAGCTGCGCAACGTCTACGAGGCGGTGTGGGGCGTGCAGCTCGACCCGCGCAACTTCCACCGGAAGGTGACCGGCACGCCGGGCTTCCTGGTGCCGACCGGCGGGACCACGTCGCGGCAGGGCGGCCGGCCGGCGCAGTTGTTCACCCGGGGGACCGCGAGCCTGTTGAACCCGCCGATGCTGCGGCCGTCGTCGGACTGACGGGGCTGGGCACGCGGCGTGCGCCGGGCGCGCTGGCTGGGTTGGTTGTGCAGAGTGGGTTGCGCTGGCTGTAGGGCTGAGGGGACTGCGCGGGCCGTGTGGGCCAGGCGGTCAGTGCTCCCCGCCCAGATCGACGACGTAGGCCTCGTAGACCAGATCGTTGCCGCGCTGGCAGTGCCGGTCGAGGCGTCGGGTCAGCTCGGCCAGCTGTTTGTCGTTCATGCTCGCGAGGTCGCGCTGCATCGCGCGGCGCAGTTCGGTGTGCTCGCGGATCAGCGTCTCGACGGCGTAGGTCAGGCGCGGATCGGCGGCGACGATCTCGGCGTAAAGCCCGTGCTCGCCTTCGGTCGCGGCCAGGTGTTCGGCGATGGCGGTGGAAAGGGGTACAGCGGGGGCGAGGACCATGGCGCAGACCTCCTCGCATTTGGGGGGTTGTTCTCATGGTGCGCGCGCCTGAGCGGGGTTGTCTATAAGCGGGCGGTAGGCAGTCGGCTGCGACACTTCATCACTCTTCACGGTGATTTCCCCCGGTCCCGTGAGTGATCACGGATACCGTAGCGGACAGCGATGTCGCGGACGGTGATCAACCGATGGACACCGGCGCCGGACAGCCGGCGCCGTGCGGCAGCAACGGCCCGGAGCAAGAGGAGTCGCGGTGATCGAGGCGATCGAGCTGACCAGCACCTGCCGGTCCCGCGGTGTGGGCGGCGGCCCCGTGGAGAAGGTCTCCTTCGACGTCTACCCGGGCCAGGTGACGGCCCTGCTCGGGGCGCCGGGTGCCGGAAAGTCCACAGTCCTGCGCCTCATGGTCGAACTCGAACCCGGCGGCGGCCGCACCCTGTTCGGCGGCCGCCCCTACCGCGCCCTGCGCCCCGCGGTCCGCGAGGTGGGCCTGGCCCTGAACCCCGACGCCGTCCACCCGGGCCGCACCGTCCAGGCCCACCTGCAGCTCTACGCGGCCGGCGGCGGCGTCCCCAAGCCGCGCATCGCCGAGGTCCTGGAAGTCGCCGGCCTGTCCACCCAGGCCACCGTCCGCTGCGGCCGCCTCGACGCCGGCCAGCGCCAGCGCCTGGCCATCGCCGCCGCCCTGCTCGGCGACCCCGCCGCACTCATCCTCGACGAGCCGTACACCCTCGACAGCCACGGCATGTCCTGGTTCCACGCCCTGATCCGCGCCTACGCGGCCCAAGGCCGCACAGTCCTGGTCGCCGCCACCGACCCCGACACCCTGTCCGGCACCGCGGACCACGTCGTCGTCCTCCGCCGCGACGAACACGACGGCGTCAGCCGCGTCATCGCCAGCCGCTCCGCCGCCGAGGTCTTCGACGAACGCCGCGCCACCGTCGTCCAGGTCCGCAGCCCCCAGGCCGCCCGCCTGGCCGCGGCCCTGGAATCCGAGGGCGCCCGCCTGGCCCCCGCCGGCCCCGGCGCCCTCCAGGTCCGAGGCCTGGACCGAGCCCGCATCGGCGAAGTGGCGCACGTCGCCGGCGTGTGTCTGCACGAACTCAGCGAGATCGGCCAAGACGACGACGTCTTCGGCCTGCGCCCCGTCCCCCGCCAGCAGGAACTCCTCCCCGGCCTCAACCGCGCCGGCAACTGGCACTCCGGCGTCCGCGTGGTCCCCGACGAGATCGAGGAGACGGAAGTCGTCGAGGCCGCGGCCGAGGCGAGCGCGGAGGCCGAGCGACCGGAGATGCCGGGGCAGGATGTTCCCGCTTCCGCGACAGTGCAGGCGAGTGCTGTGACGGTGACGACTGCCGGCACGCACACTCCTGAGCCGGCTGCCGAGGCGCACGCTGCTCAGCCAAGTGTCGCGGTGCAGGTCCCCGAGCCGAGCGACGGTGCTCAAGTCCCCCAGAAGAGGGTCAGGGCCCAGACTTCTGAGCCGAATGTCGTGGTGCTGACTTCTGAGCCGACCCCCGCAGCGCAGACTCCTCAGCCGAGCGTCAGGGCGCAGGTTTCTCAGTCGAATGTCGTGGTGCTGGCTTCGGAGCCGACCCCCGCAGTGCAGGATCCTCGGCCGAGCGTCGGGGCTGCTGAGCCAACTGCCGGGGCTCCTGCTCCTGAGCCGAGTCCTGCGGCGCAGACTCCCGAGCCGGGCCAGACCGGCGGCGCGGCCGAGTCGCAGCCCCCGCAGGAACCAGCGGCCGGCCTGCCCACACCACCGGTTGCCGACCAGCAGTCCGGCGGCATGATGCCGAGCACCGCCGGTTCGTGGCGCACCCAGGGTTCGGTCGCCGGCTCCCGCTGGTCGGCCGTGAAGGGTTCGCAGGCACCGCGAGGTTCTGCCGCGTCGGCCGCCACACCCTCGCCGGCCAGCGCTCCCGCGCCGAGTGTTCCCGAGCCGGCGCCCGCTGCTCCGGAGGTTCCCGAGCCGGCCCCGGTTCACAGCGCCGCCCCGGCCTCGCGCCTCGACTCGCCCGCCGCCGCGAAGTCCCGCGAGGTCTCGCGCCGCACCAGCGGGTTCGGTCTCCGGTGGGGCCGTGGCAAGCCGCATCCTTCGGCGGCGACCGCGCCGGCTTCGTCCCCGGAGACCGTCGCGTCGCCGGTCCTGGTCCAGCCCGCCGTCCCGTTCACCGTCGCGCCCAGCGCCGAGCAGCGTGGCACCGAGCCGCGTGGCGCCGGGGACGGCATGACCCCGTGGCGGGCTGCGGCCGCTCGGGCGTCGAAGCAGAGTCAGCAGCAGGCGTCGGTCGCGGAGGCGGCCCCGGCAGAGCAGGAAGCTTCCGCATGATTGCTGCGTTCCGTTACGAACTGCGTCGGCTCGGGAGTCTGCGGGCCACCCGGCGGGTGCCGGGAGGTGCCGCGGTGGCGGCGGCCGCGTTCGGGGTGGCGGCCGCTTTGGCGGTGTCCGCCGGCGCCTCGGAGCGGGTGGTGGCGTTGCTGCGGTTGACCGGGACGCTGCCCGCGCTGGCCGCCGCCGTCGTGATCGGGGCCGCGGCCTCGGGGCACGAGCGGCACTACGAAATGCGCTACGTGACCCTCGCGGTGGTGCCGCGGCGCGCGTGGCTGGCGGTCGCCAAGGCCACGCTCACCGCGCTCGTCTCCGCCCTGACCGGTGCGCTGGTCGCGCTGGCCGCGGCCCTCGGCTACGCGCTCGCGCTGGCGTGGGCCTACGCCGGGGACCGCACCCTCATCCCCGACGGTGCCGCCGCCGACCCCGTGCTGCAGGGTGTGGCGCCGGCTGCCGCGGCGGCGACGGCGGCCGGGCTGTTCGGGCTCGCCGTAGGGTGGCTGACCGCCTGGTACCGGGCCTCGGTGGCGGTCTCCGTGGCCGTGGTGGCGCTGGCCGTGCCGCTGGCGGCCGGACGCCTGGTCAGCGGCCTGCCCGGGATCGCCAAGGCCCTGACGGACGCCGAGCAGTACCTGCGGACCACCCCCGTGTTGTCCTCGCTGCTCAACCCCCGCGTGCTGACCGCGTGGCCGCCGCTGAAGTCGGGCATGCACCCGATCCCGCCGACCTCGCTCGCGGCCACCGCCCTGCTCGCGGCGGTGGCGCTGCTCGGCATGGCCGCCGGCGCCGCGCGCTGGCAGCGGGGGAGCTGAGCGGGAGTGCTCAGGAAGCGCTCGCGTCCTCGTCCAGCTTCAAGGACACCGAGTTGATGCAGTACCGCTGCCCGCCGTGCTCGGTCGGGCCGTCGTCGAACACGTGCCCCAGGTGCGACCCGCACGCCGCGCAGCGCACCTCGGTCCGCACCATGCCGTGGCTCATGTCCTGGTGCAGCGTCACCGCGTCGCCCTCGCCGGGCTCGTAGAACGACGGCCACCCGCAGTGCGAGTCGTACTTCGCCTGTGAGCGGAACAGAGGCGCGTCACAAGCCCGACAGTGGTAGGTGCCCTCCGTGTGCGTGGACACGTAATCCCCGCTCCACGGCCGCTCCGTGCCGGCCTCGCGCAGCACCGAGAACTCCATCGGCGTGAGCAGCGAGCGCCACTCGGCCTCGGACTTCTGCACCTTCTCGACCATGCTGATCACCCTTCCTTAGCGGGTTCAGAGACGGAACCCTGTGTTCCCCCGACTAGATAACGCGAGAAGAGGAACCCGTCTTCCGTCAGCAGGCTGTGCAGTATCAGCGGTAATCCGTCCGTAAGATCCGGCCCGGCCAGCACCCGCATCGAGTCGCCGCCGCGCAGCTGCGGGGCGATCGACAGGCACAGCTCGTCGAGCTTGCCGGAGGCCGCGAGCTGCCCCAGCAGGTGCGGGCCGCCCTCGCACAGGATCCGCCCCAAGCCGCGCTCGGCCAGCCGGTCCACGGCCAGGGCCAGGTCGACCTCGCCGGTGCCGGCCGCGATCACCTCGGCGCCGGCCTCGGCGGCCGCGTCGACCTGGTCCTGCGGGGCGTCGGTCGCGGTCAGCACGATCGTCGGCACCGCGGGCGAGGTGAACAGCGGCATGGTCCAGTCCAGATCCATCGCCCGCGTGACCACGGCGATGGCCGCGGTCGGGGCCTGGCCGGCGGCCGCCCGCGCCTCCTGGTACTGCTGGCGGACCCGCGCCGGCCGGTACTGCTCGGCGCGCACCGTCCCGGCCCCGACCAGCACCACGTCCGCCAGCGCGCGGAGCACGCCGAAGACCCGCTTGTCCGCCTCGCCGGAGATGCCCTCGGACTTGCCCGAGGCGGTCGCGGCGCCGTCGGCGGACGCGACCATGTTCGCCCGCACCCAGCGCCGGGCCCCGGTGGGGTAGGCGTAGACCTCCGCCAGATCGACCTGGCGGCTGCGGTTCGTGGGTGGCACCAGCTGATACATGGGACCAGCGAATCACACCAGGGGACTTCTGACACGCGCGGCTCATCCACCCGCCGCACAAGATTTTGTGACTGGCTTCACATGTGATCAATTACACCCCCCGCATGGTTCGGGATACCCGCTCCGGCCTGCGACATTGGAAGAGTGCCGACGTCTGCTCCGAAAGTCTTCGCGCCCGCCGCGACCCTCGTCGGCCGACGCCCGGAAGTCGGCGCCGACCGGCTGATAGCCGACCTTGTCCCGCCGCCGCGGTTCGACCAGGTGCGCTTCTCCAGCTACGTTCCGAACCCGGCCGAGCCCAGCCAGTCCGCGGCCCGTGACCGCCTTGAGGCGTTCGCCGCGACCGTCGGCGCGGCGCCTAAGAAGAGCCGCGGGCTGTTCAAGAAGAAGGCCCCCGCGTCCGGCGCGATCGGCGTCTACCTCGACGGCGGCTTCGGCGTCGGCAAGACCCACCTGCTGGCGTCGCTCTGGCACGAATCCCCGGCCCCGCGCGAGAAGAAGGCCTACGGCACCTTCGTCGAGTACACCAGCCTGGTCGGGGCCCTCGGCTTCGCCGCCGCGGTGGAGCGGCTGGCCGACTTCGCGCTGGTCTGCATCGACGAGTTCGAGCTCGACGACCCCGGCGACACCGTCCTGGTCTCCACGCTGCTCACCCGGCTGTCCGACCGCGGCGTGAAGCTGGCCGCGACCTCCAACACGCTGCCGGACAAGCTCGGCGAGGGCCGCTTCGCCGCCGCCGACTTCCTGCGCGAGATCCAGGCGCTGTCGGCGCGCTTCGAGGTCCTGCGGGTGGACGGCCCCGACTACCGGCACCGCGACCTGCCCACGCCGCCGGCCCCGGTCTCCGAGGACGCTGTGGCCCGCACCGTGGAGGAGAACCCCGGCGCCACCCTGGACGCCTTCGACGGCCTGACCGGCGAGCTCGCCGCGGTCCACCCCAGCCGCTACGGTGCCCTGATCGACGGCGTCAGCGCGGTCGGGCTCACCGGCGTGCGGCCGCTGGACGACCAGAACGTCGCCCTGCGCCTGGTGGTGCTGATAGACCGGCTCTACGACCGCAAGGTCCCGGTGGTCGCCTCCGGCACGCCGCTCGGCGACCTGTTCACCCCCGAACTGCTGCGCGGCGGATACCGCAAGAAGTACCTGCGCGCGATCTCTCGGATCACCGCGCTGGCCCGGGACGGCATGGCGTTGGCCGACGCCGCGCAGATCTCCGTCGGGGCGGGCGCCTAATCCCGGAACGGCTGCCATGACATGCGGAGCGTTAGCCCGGATGGCACTCTTTCCTTCATGGCGAAGTCGTTCACCCATCTGCTGCGGGCCCCCGAGTCCCCGGTCAAACTGAGCAAGATTGCTTCTGACGTGCACCCCGGCGTCGATTCGAAAGCCGAGGCGCTGCACAAGCTCCCCAAGCTCGGCGCGCGCCTGGCGGACCTGCAGGAGCGGCTGTTCGCGCAGTCCCGGGGCGGCGCCGACCCGGCGCGCCAGAACCTGCTCCTGGTGTTGCAGGGCATGGACACCTCGGGCAAGGGCGGCACGGTCAAGCACGTGGCCGGCGTGATGGACCCCGGCGGCCTTCGCATCAACTCCTTCAAAGCCCCGACCGAGGAGGAACTGTCCCACGACTTCCTCTGGCGGATCCGCAAAGCGCTGCCGACGCCCGGCATGGTCGGCGTCTTCGACCGCAGCCACTACGAGGACGTGCTCATCGTCCGGGTCCGCGACCTGGTCCCGCGCGAGCAGTGGGAGCTGCGCTACGGCCTGATCAACGAGTTCGAACAGGAACTCGCCGACCAGGGCACGACCGTCGTGAAGTGCTTCCTGCACATCAGCCGCGACACCCAGAAGGAACGCCTGCTGGCCCGCCTGGACGACCCGACGAAGCTGTGGAAGTACAGCACCAACGACGTCAAGGAGCGCAAGCTGTGGCCGGCGTATCAGGAGGCGTACCAGGCGGCGCTGAGCCTGACCTCGACCGAGACGGCGCCCTGGTACGTGATCCCGGCTGACCGCAAGTGGTACCGGAACTACGCGATCACCAGGCTGCTCATCGAGACGCTGGAACGGATCGGGCCGGAGTGGCCGCCGGCCGACTACGACATCAAGACGGAGAAGCAGCGCGTGCTGGCCTCCTGACCGTGGCGCCGTGGCGCCAGAGACCAGGCCGGCTCCAGCTGACCGGCCGCTATCCTCGCGCCATGGACATGGAGATCCGCCCGGCCACCGATGAGGACTGGCCGCACATCTGGCCGTTCTTCCGCACCATCTGCGCCGAGGGGGAGACCTACGTCTACCCCTTCGAGCCCACCGAGCAGGAGGGCCGCGAGATGTGGATGGAGCGGTCGCCGGGGCTGACCGTCGTCGCGGTCGACGCCGCCGGTACGGTCCTGGGCAGCGCGAAGATGGGCCCGAACCGGCCCGGCCCCGGCGCGCACGTGTCCACCGCCAGCTACATGGTGGACCCGGCGGCCGCGGGCCGGGGCGTCGGCCGGGCGCTCGGCGAGTACACGCTGAAGTGGGCGCGCGAACAGGGCTACCGCGGGATGCAGTTCAACGCCGTGGTGGAGAGCAACGCCCGCGCGGTGCACCTGTGGCAGTCGATCGGGTTCCAGATCATCGGGACGGTCCCGGAGGCGTTCAAGAGCCGGGCGCACGGCTATGTCGGGATCCACGTCATGTATCAGAAGTTCGATTGAGCCCGGCGCCTTATCAAGGCCCTTGTTCGGTCCGATGATATGCGTGACCATGGGCGCCATGCTCGACACCGCGCCGCCCGAGGCGGCCCAGCCGGAAGGGCCGGAGCCGCCGGGCCGGCCAGGTGAACCGGGGCCGCGCCGCGCGGCGCGTTCGCCGCGCACGGGCGGCCCGTCCCGGGCCAACGCGCTGGCCACCCTCGGCTTCGCCGTGCTGGCCCTCGGCTCGCTGGCCATCCCCTGGGCCGGCTACGACGACGGCAGCCCCTCCTGGTCCGGCTTCGACATCATGGGCGATCCGCCGCCGGTCGCGGACGGCATCGGGGCCGTGGTCGCCTGTCTGCACGTCCTGCAGTGGCTGAGCGTCGGCCTGATCGTGCTGTCGGCGTTGCGGCTGATCGTGCCCGCGCGGGGCCTGGCCTGGCTGTCGCTGCTGGCCGCGCTGGCCCTGGTCCTGTGCGCGGTGCTGGCGGCCTTCCGGTTCCACTCCGAACTCCAGGGCGTCGACGCGTTCGCGCCGTCCATGCGCGCCGGCCCGGTGGTCACGGCGACCGCCGCGTTCCTGTGCGCGGTCGCGGCCGGTTGGGGACCGGCCGCGACGCGAGCTCGGTGAAGTTGCTTCGGTGAAGCTAGGGGACCAGCAGCAGCTTGCCGGTCGTCTTGCGCGACTCCAGCTCCCCGTGGGCCTGCCCGGCCTGGCCGAGCGGGAACGTGGCGCCGACCCGCACGGTCAGCGTGCCGTCCTGGATCCAGCGGAACAGGTCGCCCGCGCGCCACTCCAGTTCCTGGCGCGACACGATGTAGCTGGCGAGCGTGGGGCGGGTCAGGAACAGCGAGCCGGCCGCCGAGAGCCGCAGCGGGGCGAACGGCGGGACCGGGCCGGAGGCGTTGCCGAAGCTGACGAGCATGCCGCGCACGCGCAGCGAGCCGAGGGAGGCCTCGAAGGTGTCCTTGCCGACGCCGTCATAGGCCACGTGCACGCCGTGCCCGCCGTTGCGGCGCCGCACCTCGGCGGCCAGCTCCTCGCCGGCCACCTGGTCGTAGCGGATCACCTCGTCGGCGCCGGCCTCGGCGGCCAGCTTGGCCTTGGCGTCGCTGGAGACGGTGCCGATCACCTTGCCGCCGGCGGCCTTCACCAACTGGGTCAGCAGCAGGCCCATGCCGCCGGCCGCGGCGTGCACCAGCGCGGTCTCGCCGGCCTTGATCGGGTATGTGCTCTGCGTCAGGTAGTGCGCCGTCATGCCCTGCAGCATCACCGCGGCGGCGGTCTCGACGTCCACGCCGTCCGGCACCGCCACGGCCCGGTCGGCGGGCACGATCACCTGTTCGGCGTAGCTGCCGCGGGCGTCCACGGTCGCGACCCGGTCCCCGGGCCGGAAGTCCGTCACGCCCTCGCCGACCTCCAGGACGTGCCCGGCCAGCTCGGCGCCCGGCGTGAACGGCAGGTTCGTCGCGTACAGCCCGCTGCGTTGGTAGGTCTCGATGAAGTTCACGCCGACGGCGCCGACCTCCACCAGGAGCTCACCGGGCCCCGGCTTCGGAGGGTTCACGTCGGAGAGCTGCAGGACCTCGGGTCCGCCAGTCTGGCTGACGACGATCGCGCGCATACACGGATCCTTTCAAAGGTTGCGGTGGTTCGCATGCTTGCAACCCCGGACCCGCCGCCCGGATTCCGCCGTGCCCGCATCGCGCAGGGCCGGTGTCCGCGTCAGGCCACGTGCGCCAGGCAGGCCGAGATCGCGCCGTCGAACCGGGCCAGCACCGTGGCGGCCACCTCCGGCGCGTCCCCGAGCTCGGCGGCCACCGCGTCCGCCCCGGCCCGCAGCGCCGAGCCCCGGATCCGGTCGGCCAGGAACCCCGGCGCGAGGAAGTACGGCGACACCACGACCCGCCGCGCGCCGCGGTCGCGCAGCCTGCGCACTGCCTCCCCGGCCAGATCGCCGACCGCCGGCACCGCGACCACGTGTTCCCAGCCGCTCTTCTGCCAGCCCTCGGCCAGCTCGTCCACCGCCGCGACCGCGACCCGGTCGGAGGACCCGGCCCAGGCCAGCACCACCGAGGCCTCCTCGTCGCCGGGCCACACCCCGGCTTCGCGCATCCGCCGCTCCAGTCCGGCCGTCAGCAGCGGGTGCGGGCCCAGCGGCCCGGTCAGGATCGGCATGGTCACGCCGGCCCGCCAGCGCCGGGGCAGCGCCTCGTGCGCGGCGGCCACCGCCGCGGGGATGTCCTGCCGGACGTGGAAGGCGGTGTTCAGCAGCAGCGGGACCACCTTCACGTTCTGGTACCCGTCCCGGACCAGGCCGTGCAGGGCCCGTGCGGCCGTGGGGCCGCAGTGGTCCAGGAAGGCCGTCTCGACGCGCAGCTCCGGCCGCTGCTCGCGCACCGCGTCCACGAGCCCTGTGATGACCTCCCGGTGCCGCGGGTCCCGGCTCCCGTGGGCGACCGCCAGCATCGCCTGTCCCTGGTTCACGCCAACCCCCTCGCCTTCAGCACGCGCCGTTCCAGCGGCGCGAAGAGCAGCTGGTTGACCGCCACGCCGACGGCCAGGATGAGTACGATCGCCGCGAACGCCCCGGACATGTCGTTGGCGTCCTGGGAGTTTTTCAGCAGGAATCCCAAGGAATGTCCGAGATTCGCGGACTGCACGATGATCTCAGAGGCCAGCAGCGAGCGCCACGCGAACGCCCAGCCCTGCCGCAGGCCCGCCAGGTAGCCGGGCAGCGCGGCCGGCAGCAGGACGTGCCGTACCGAGGCCAGGCCGCGGGCGCCGATGTTGCGGCCGACACGCAGGTACAGCGGCGGCACCTGGTCCAGGCCGGACATCACGCCGACGGAGATGGAGGGCACCGCGCCGAGCAGGACGACGGTGTAGAGCATGGCCGGGCTGGGGCCGAAGAACATCAGGGCCGGCGGGACCCAGGCCACCGAGGGCAGGGACTGCAGGCCGGACAGGATGGGGCCCAGGCCCGCGCGGACCGGCTTGAACCGGGCCGTCACGATGCCCAGCGGCGTGCCGATCGCGACCGAGGCGCCGAAGCCGACCGCGCCGTGGGCGATGCTGTGGCCGACCGCTCCCCAGGCGTCGCCCTCGGAGAAGGTGTCCTTCAGAGAGCTGAACACCTGCGAGGGCCCGGGCAGCTTCCAGTCCGGCCAGATCTTCGCCGCGTAGAGGATCTGCCAGACGGCCAGGATCAGCGCGACGGCGATGATCGGCGGTAAGACGGATGCGGCCACGTGCCTGAGTCTGCTGGACTCCGGTTCCGCGGAGGTTTCCAGCGCGTCAAGCCCGGCTTCGATGTGTGCGAGGGTGTCGCCGGCCGGCCCCGCGGTGTCGGTGTCAGCGGCCATGGCGGCTGATCTCCTTGCGCAGGTGGTCGGTGATCTCCACCGACAGGTCGGCGACCGCCTTGTCCTCGATGCGGCGGGGCTGCGGGATGTCCACGCGCCACTCCCGGGCGACCCGGCCGGGCCGGGAGGACAGCAGCACGACCCGCTGGCCCAGGCGCACCGCCTCGCGGACGTTGTGCGTGACGAACAGCACCGCCAGGCCCGTGGCCTCCCAGAGCCGGATGAGCTCCTCGTGCAGCACGTCCCGGGTGATGGCGTCCAGCGCGGCGAACGGCTCGTCCATCAGCAGCACCGGGCTGTCCTGCGCGAGCGCGCGGGCCAGCGCCACGCGCTGCCGCATGCCGCCGGAGAGCTGGTGCGGGCGCTTGTCGTAGGCGCCGCGCAGCCGGACCAGCTCCAGCAGCCGCTCGGTCTCGGCCCGGCGGTCGCGGCGGCCGGACAGGCCGCGCAGCCGCAGCGCCAGGTCGATGTTCTCCCCGGCGGTCAGCCAGGGGAACAGCGCGGACTCCTGGAACATCAGGGCGGCTCGGCCGGAGGGCACCTCGACGGTGCCGGCGCTCGGCGCGTCCAGGTCGGCGACCAGGTTCAGCAGCGTGGACTTGCCGCAGCCGGAGGCCCCGAGCAGGCAGACGAACTCGCCCGGGGCGACGGTCAGGTCGATGCCGTCGAGGACCGGGGCCCCGCCCCGGAAGGTCTTGCCGACCCCGGACAGGCGGACGGCCGGAGCGGAGGCGGCCTCGACGGTGGCCGTGGCGGTGGTCTGTGTTGACTCAACGGCTGCGATTGCGGTGGTCATGGCGGTCTCTCCCCTTGGGTATTCCGGCGCTATTTGGTGGACAGCCCGGCGTCGGACACCGCGGGCCGGCCGTCCTGGGCCAGTTCGGTGTTCAGCAGCGTCAGGTCGAAGATGCCGTGCAGGTCGGTCGTCTTGAGCAGCCCGGTGGAAACGGCGTGGTCCATCTCGGTCTGGAGCGAGGCGGCCAGCGGATCGTCGGTCGCCGTCTGCTCGCTGAAGGCACGCTGGATCTCGGCGCCGGTGAGGGCCTTGCCGGTGAGCTTCTTCAGCTGGCCGTTGAGCAGCGTCTGCGCGTCGGCGGGGTCGGAGGCGATCCACTGGTTGGCCGCGATCTGCCCGTCGATGAGGGCCTTGACGGTGTCCGGGTGCGCGTCCAGGAAGGTCGTGGACACCACCAGGTTGGTGGTCGCGAACTGCCCGCCGGGCCACAGGCTCCGCTCGTCGACGAGCACCTTCGCCCCGGCCTCCAGCACCATGCGCGAGGCCCAGGGCTCCGGCAGCCAGGCGCCGTCGATGTGGCCGGCCTTGAACTGGTCCAGGGTGGCGGCGTTGTCCTGCGGGCTCACCGACACGTCCCCGGTGCCGTCCGTGTTGGCGGTCAGGCCGTTCTGCTTGAGCCAGGCGCGCAGGGCGACGTCCTGGGTGTTGCCTTTCTGCGGCGTGGCCAGGGTCTTGCCCTTGAGGTCGGCCACGGTGTTGATCCCGGGCCGCACCACGAGCTCCGCGCCGCCGCTGGTGGCGCCGGCGACGATCTTCAGTGCCTGGCCGTGCGACTGTGCGAAGGCCGCCAGCGCCGAGGACGGGCCGACATATGCGGCGTCGAGCTGGCCGCCGAGCAGAGCGGTCATCTCCGCGGGGCCGGCGTTGTAGATCTGCGTGGTGAGCTTGGTGCTCCCCAGCGCCTTGGCGAAGTCGCCGTGTGCGACCCCGATCACCGCGGAGGCGTGCGTGACGTTCGCGAAGTAGCCGAGCCGCAGTTCTCCGGCCGCCGTGGACGCGGTGCCCGCGGCGGTCGAAGTCGTGGCGGCCGAGGACGTGGCCGATCCGGAGGACTGGTCGGAGGCGGAGACGTACGCGGCGATCACGATCACCAGCGAGACGATCATCCAGCCGGCCGCGACCGTGGCGGCGACGGCGGAGAAAGCCCTTCGTATCACGCTGGCTCCAAGGACGGGGACTGTCAGGGACTTCGATGTCGGAACAGGGCGCGGCGGTGCCGCAGCCCGGCGACCCGACATCGGACGTCCCCCGTGAAGTTGTGGGAGAACAGAGCGTGCTCGATCACGAGAAGACCCCCAGCGGGTCCCCGGACATGCCGGCGGTGAGCGTGTCGCCGCTGGCCGGGTCGATCAGCAGGAAGGAGCCGGTCTCGCGGTCGGCGGCGTAGGGCTCCAGCAGGATCGGGGACGCCGTGCGCAGGACCACCCGGCCGATGTCGTTGGCGTTCAGGGTGTGCGCGGCCGGCGCGGCGTCGTCCCAGTCGAACTCGTCGCCGCTGTCCGCCCCCGAGGCGGCCAGCGGGTCGGAGATGTCCAGCTTCGCCGAGATCTCCTTCACGATCGCCTTGACCGTGCGCGTGGTGTGCTTGAGCAGCACCCGGTCGCCGACGGCCAGCGGCTTCTCGGACAGGTGGCACACGGTCGCCACCACGTCCTGCACCGCGGTCGGCGCGGCACCGGCCGGGGCGATCAGGTCGCCGCGGGAGACGTCGAGCTCGTCGGCGAGCAGCACGGTGGCGGCCTGTCCGGCGGTGGCGCGCTCGGCCGGGCGGCCCAGCAGGTCTATGGCGGCGATCGTCGAGCGCTGGCCCGAGGGCAGCACCACGATCGGGTCGCCGACCTCCAGGTGGCCGGAGGCGACGGTGCCGGCGTAGCCGCGGTAGTCGGCGCTCTGGTGCCGGATCACGTACTGCACCGGGAACCGGCCGGCCGGGCGCCGCTCGGCCTCCACCGGCACGTTCTCCAGGTACTCCAGCAGCGTCGGGCCCTCGAACCAGGCCAGGTCCGCCGAGGGCTCCACCACGTTGTCGCCGCGCAGCGCCGAGACCGGCAGCGCCGCGTAGTGCTCGATGCCCAGCGCCGTGGCGTAGGCGGCGAAGTCGGCCTCGATCTGGCCGAACCGGTCCTTGTCGAAGTCGACCAGGTCCATCTTGTTCACCGCCAGCAGCACCCGCGGCACCCGCAGCAGGGCGGACACGGCGGTGTGACGGCGGGTCTGCTCGGCCAGACCCTTGCGAGCGTCGACCAAAATGACCGCGAGCTCGGCGGTGGAGGCGCCGGTGACCATGTTGCGGGTGTATTGAACGTGCCCGGGGGTGTCAGCCAGGATGAACCGCCGGCGCGGCGTGGCGAAGTAGCGGTAGGCGACGTCGATGGTGATGCCCTGCTCGCGCTCGGAGCGCAGGCCGTCGGTGAGCAGCGCCAGGTCGGCCTGCTCCAGGCCGCGGTCGCGCGAGGTGCGCTCCACCGCCTCGTACTGGTCGGCCAGCACCGACTTGGTGTCGTAGAGCAGCCGGCCCACCAGGGTCGACTTCCCGTCGTCCACCGAGCCGGCGGTGGCCAGCCGCAGCAGTCCTGCGACGTGGGTGTCCTTCTCGGTCGGCGCGTCCAGCAGCACAGTCATGACTAGAAGTACCCCTCTCGCTTGCGGTCCTCCATGGCGGCCTCGGAAAGGCGGTCGTCCGCGCGGGAGGCCCCGCGCTCGGTGATCCGGGAGGCGGTGATCTCTTCGATGACCGCGGCGACGTCGACGGCGTCGGAGTCCACCGCGCCGGTGCACGACATGTCCCCGACGGTGCGGTAGCGCACGGTCCGGGTCTGCAGCGTCTCCCCCTCGCGCGGGCCGCCCCAGTCACCGGGGGACAGCCACATGCCGCCGCGGGCGAACACCTGGCGCTCGTGCGCGTAGTAGATCTCCGGCAGCTCGATCTCCTGCTCGGCGATGTACTGCCACACGTCCAGCTCGGTCCAGTTCGACAGCGGGAACACCCGCACGTGCTCGCCGGGGCGGTGCCGGCCGTTGTACAGCCGCCACAGCTCCGGGCGCTGCCGCTTGGGGTCCCACTGCCCGAAGTCGTCGCGCAGCGAGAAGACCCGCTCTTTCGCGCGGGCCTTCTCCTCGTCGCGTCGTCCGCCGCCGAAGACGGCGTCGAATTTGTGCGATTGGATGGCGTCCACCAGCGGCACCGTCTGCAGCGGGTTGCGGGTGCCGTCCGGGCGCTCCACCAGGCGGCCGTCGTCGATGTAGTCCTGTACGTGCGCGACGTACAGCCGCAGGCCGTGTTCGGCGACCGTGCGGTCGCGCGTGGCCAGCACCTCGGGGAAGTTGTGGCCGGTGTCCACGTGCAGCAGGCCGAACGGCACCGGCGCCGGCGCGAACGCCTTCAGCGCCAGGTGCAGCATGACGATCGAGTCCTTGCCGCCGGAGAACAACAGCACCGGCCGCTCGAACTCGGCCGCCACCTCGCGGATGATGTGGACCGCCTCGGCCTCCAGCGTCCGCAGATGATCGTGCGCGGGGGCCGTCTCGTCGTGGGTGAGGGTACTCATATCAGGTGTGCAGTCCGCATTCGGTCTTGGCGTTGCCGGCCCAGCGCCCGGCCCGCGGGTCCTCGCCCGGCAGGGGCTTGCGCGTGCAGGGCTCGCAGCCGATCGAGGTGTAGCCCTCGAGGAACAGGGGGTTGGTCAGCACGCCGTGGTCGGCGACGTAGGTGTCCAGGTCGTCCTGGGTCCAGGCGGCCAGCGGCGAGATCTTGATCATGTCGCGCTTGGCGTCGTAGCCGACGACCGGGATGTCCGCGCGGGTCGGGGACTCCTCGCGGCGCATGCCGTTGATCCAGGCCACGTACGGCTTCAGCGCGCGCTCCAGCGGCTCGACCTTGCGCAGCGCGCAACACGTGTCGGGGTCGCGCTCGTACAGCCGCGGGCCGTGCTCGGCGTCCTGCTCGGCGACCGTCCGCAGCGGTGTGATGTTCAGCAGCCGGACCGGGTACACCTCGGCGACCGCGTCGCGGGTGCCGATGGTCTCGGCGAAGTGGTAGCCGGTGTCCAGGAAGGCCACGTCGATGCCCGGCGCCGCGGCGGAGGCCAGGTGCACCAGGTGGGTGTCGGCCATCGACGAGGCGACGACCAGGCCCGCGCCGAACGTGGCGTGGGCCCACTCGACGACCCGCGCGGCCGGGGCGTGTTCCAGTTCTGCGTTGGCCTGCTCGGCCAGCGCCCGCAGGTCGGTGCCGGCGAAGGCGGTGGCTGCCTGGTCGACCGACGCGAGCTCGGTGTCCGCTGACATTTCGGGGCTTCCCCTTACAGTGGCGGGCAACACGGGCGTGCCGGGAGCCCGACGCGCCGCGGGCCGCATCGTCGCGGCGTCACACGGACGGCGTGGGGGTAGCGCCGGCGGACCGTGGCCCTGGAAGATCTAGAACGACAGATCGGGGCGAGGTCTACTGGGCCGGCATACAGACCATGCTGGACAGCCGTCCGAAGTCGACGTGACGCCGACCGACGAGCGCGATTCCAGCACGAGACATGACTAGAGAGTCGCACGCGGTCCGCGGGTCGTCCACTGTCGTCCATGATGCGGACTGTGTGTCTCACGCCACTTCGCGGTGCCGAAATCGGCTTGTTCCGGCGGAGGGGAGCGTTTTACGCTGCCGATACTCCGACAGGGAGCTCCCCAGCACGAACGCCGCAGAACGGGAGCCCTTCGCCTCGCCCGGCCGAGGTCCTGGAGAGGGCGGCATCCATTCGTCGTGTCCTCACGGAGGTTTCCCATGGAAGTCGGAATCGGTCTGCCCATCAGCGCCCCGGAGCTGCTGCCCGATTGGGCCCGCTCCGCTGACGCCGGTCCGTTCACCACCCTCGGTCTGCTCGACCGCCTCGTCTATGACAACCCCGAACCCTTGGTCGCCCTGTCCGTGCTGGCCGGGGCGACCAGCCGCATCCGGCTTCAGACCGAGGTCCTGCTGGCCCCGCTGCGCGAGCCTGTTCTGTTGGCCAAGCAGGCGGCGACGCTCGACCGGATCAGCGGCGGCCGGCTGGTTCTGGGCCTGGGCGTCGGCGGTCGGGAGGACGACCACGAAGCCGCTGGTACCGATCTGCACAGCCGGGGGCGTCTCATGGACCGGCAGATGTCCGTTATGCGGCGCATCTGGTCCGGCGCTGCTTATAGCGAGACCGTCGGCCCGATCGGTCCGCGACCGCACCGTGCGAATGGTCCCGAGGTGCTCTTCGGCGGTTTCCAGCCCGCCGCGCTGGCCCGCGTCGCCCGGTTCGGCGACGGATTCCTGGCCGCCGCGCCGCCGTCGTGGGTCGGACCGCTGATCGACACGGTCCGCAGGTCCTGGGACGAGGCCGGCCGGTCCGGCACGCCCCGGATCGTGGCGCAGGCCAACGCCGCGCTCGGTCCGCAGCCTGTCGTCGACGACGCCCGCGCGGCCATGGCCGCGTACTACCGCTTCACCGGTGACCGGGCCGATCAGATGGTCGCCGGCATGCTCACCACCCCGGCGGCGATCCGGCACACCATCGCACAGTACGCAGATCTCGGCGTCGACGAGGTGATGCTCTACTGCTACGGCCGCGACCCGGGTCAGGTCGAGCGGATCGCGGAGGCTCTGTGAGCCCCGAGCTCAGAGCAGTCGCACGTTGTGCGTCGCTTCCTTGACGACATCCCCGAGGTGCCCGGTCAGCGCCTGCTTGGCGACACTGAGCGTGAAGCCCTTAACAGTGGCCGCCGGAGTGTGCGCCGGTAGGGACAACGCATAGGGATCGACCACTACGTCGACCACTACAGGACCGCCGCGGTGGTTCAACGCCTCCTTCAACCCCTGTTCAAGATCGGCGGGGTGCTCGATCCGGATCCCCTTGGCTCCGAGCGCCTCGCCGACCTTGGCGAAGTCCGGGTTCTGGAAGTCGACGCCCCACGGCTTCAGCCCGGCCTCCTGCATCTCGATCCAGACGAAGTCGAGCTTGCCGTTGTTCAGGATCACGTGGACGATCTCGGTCTTGCGCTGCACCTCCGTGAGGAGGTCGCCGAGACCGAGCATCGTGAAGCCGCCGTCGCCGCACAGCGCGATCGCCGCGCGGTCCGGGAAGGCCATCTTGGCGCCGAACGCGTTCGGCGACGCACTGGCCATCGAGGCCCACGTGAGGCTGCCGAACAGGTGGCGTTTCGGGCCGAAGTGCAGATAGTGCGCGGCCCATATGCACGCCGTGCCGGTGTCGACGGTGAAGACCGCTTCCTCGGGGGCGAGCCGGTCCAGGGTGGCCGTCAGGTACTCGGGGCGGATCTGCTTAAGCGCCGGGCCTTGTTCGACGTAGTGCTGCAACTGCTTGTCGAAGTCCTCAGTCTTCTTCTGACACTTGTGCAGGAAGGCGGCATCAGACTTCTCCGACACCTTCGGCAGCAACAGGTCCAGGGTGGCGCCGACGTCGCCGACCAGTCCGTGGGCCAGCGGTACGCGGCGGCCCAAGCGGCGGCCGTCCCGGTCCACCTGGACCACCTTCACACCCTCGTGCGGGAGGAACTGCGGGAAGGGGAAGTCCGTCCCCAGCATCAGCAGGACGTCGGCGTGGTTCACCGCCTCCCAGCAGCCGCCGTAGCCGAGCAGCCCGGTCATGCCGACCGCGTGCGGGTTGTCGTACTCCAGCCACTGCTTGCCCTTGAAGCTGTAGCCGACCGGCGCGTTCAGCTTGTCCGCGAGTGCGAGGACCTGCTCCCGGGCGTTCTGGCAGCCTTCGCCACCGAAGATGGTGACGGTGTTGGCGGCGTTGATGATGTCCGCCAACTGCGCGATGTCAGCGTCGGGAGCCGGGCCGGCGGCCGCATTGGGAAGCGCTATATGTGTCGGCCCGCCCGGTGCGTCCGCCGCCGCCACGTCTCCCGGCAGTGAGATGACAGTCGGGCCCTGTTCGATGAGCGCAGTGGTGATCGCGGAGGTGACGATCGGACGCAATTGCTTCGGATCTATAAGGCGCCCTGTATATAGAGACGCCACGTTGAAGAACGTATAAGGGTTCAGCTCTTCTAGACCGTCGGTGTCCATGATGGCGGTCTCGACATCGCCGGCGATCGCGATTACCGGGGCGCCCTCCTTGCGGGCGTCCAGCAGCCCGTTGATCAGGTGGCTCACCCCGGGGCCGGCGGTTCCGCACACGGCCACCGGCCGCCCCGACATCTTCGCCTCGGCGACCGCCGCGAACACGCCCCACTCCTCGTGCCGGACATGGACGAAGTCGATGTCGCCGGCGCGCCGGAGTGCGTCGATCGCCGGGTTCAGGGCGTCGCCCACGATCCCGTAGCAGCGCCGCACGCCGGCGTCGGCAAGCATCTTCCACAGCACGTCCGCGACAGTAGGCATGCCGCCAGTCTCGGGGAGGGGCCCCGCCAGCGGATCGCTAGAGTAAGCCGCGTGGGGGACCAGAAGACACCGATGATTCCGATGCCGGACGCGCCCGCGACCGCCTTGTGGGAGATCTCTCTCGCGGCGTACCTGAGGCGGCGCACGGATCTGCCGTCGCTGGCCCTGAAGCCGCTGGGGCTGCTCGACCGCTACGGCGAGGTGGCCGTCGGGCCGGACCACGTGGCCTTCGACGGCGAGGACGTGCCCTGGGACAAGGCCGTCCGGGTGATCGTGCGGGACGTGGTCGAGGTGGTCTCGGACGCGGCGATGGCGCGTGAGGCGGAGAAGATCCGGCACATGCTGCCCCCGGTGCCGGGCCGCAAGTGGGTGGTGGACCACGCGATGGTGCTGCTGGGGGAGTTCGCGGGGCCGCGCCTGACGAAGACCCGCGGCGGCGACGTGGTCAGCGAGATCGTGTACCGCGGCGCGCTCGGGCGGGAGAAGACGCTCCAGGCCGGGGTGTTCGCGGCGCTGGTGATGGCGACCTGGCCCGACGTGCGGCACAGTCTGGTCGCCACGGCGCGGGCGCACGGGGTGGAGGTGTACGGCGAGACGGTGCGGCAGGCGGATCCCGGTGTGCCCGCCCCTGTTGGGCACACAGTGATCCCGCCGCAGCACGCGCCGGACGACGCGCCCACGCTCATCATCCCGGCGCAGTCGGAGCCGTCACGGGACGAGCAGCCGGCCGGCGGCGTGGTGCTGCCCCCGGGACCCGGCCTGTGGACCCCCGCGGAGCCCCAGCCCGAAGGCTGAGGCTCCGCGGAAGCCGCACTGGATCAGAACTGCGTCACTTCACCGTCGCGTGCGTCAGCGCGCACACATTGGTGTCGTTGGACCAGCTGCCCTGGAACGTGTAGGTGCCGTTGGCGAACTTGATGTTGCCCGCGCCGCCGGTCACGCCCTTGAGCCAGGCGCACTCGTCGGCGTTCTCCTGGCCGTTGTAGGACGAGCCGGTGTTGTTGGTCCAGCCGCCGGCCGGGTTCTGGTCGGTGATGGTCTCGCTGTACTCGTGGCCCAGGGTCATGGTCCAGCCGTCCAGTGTGCCCTTGCTGCCGGAGTTCAGGAAGTTGACACCGCAGCCGGCGCCGGAGTCCATGTTGTAGGGCTGGTTGGAGAAGGCGAAGTCGCCGACCGTCGACGCCACGGCGCCGCCGGTCAGGGTGGTGTCGCCGTTGTAGTCGTGCCAGGCGCAGTACTGGCCCTGGTAGTTGTCGGGGTTGGTGTTGTGCGGGGACAGGATGACGTAGTAGGCGCCCCGGTTCAGGGCCGCGGTGGTGTTGCCGAAGTGCTTCGCCGCCTTCAGCGCCTCCTCGCCGAGCTGGTGGCCGGTGGCCGCGGCGGGGGACTTCACCGAGTTGTCGTACCAGGCTCCGGCCAGCACGCCGCCGGTCGGGTACGGCACGTGCGCGGCGCCGGACGGACAGCTGGTCGCGCCGGCCTTGACCAGCGAGCCGTCGCAGTACTGGGTCATGGTCCCGGACCACGACTCACCGCCGGTGCCTATGCCCTTGAACAGCATCTGGGCCGGCGCGGCACCCTTCTTCGGGTCGTTGGAGAAGGTCAGGTTGCCGTTGGCGTCCTTGCTCTGCGTCCCCCACTGGCTGCCGTAGAAGATGACATAGACCTTGGGGTGCTGGTCCATCACGCCGATGCCGTCGATGCCGCCGCCGTAGGACAGCGTCTCCGGGCCGGTGGCGGCCTTCGAGGTGGCCGCGTCGCGGGCGGCCTGCGCACGGAACTGCGCGGCACCGGCGACTGTGGGCATCACGCCGTGGCGCACGGGAGCCGGCGCGGCCTGCGCGGAGCCGGAGGTGCCGAGCGCGGCGACCAGCGCGGCGCTGGCGCCGATGGCGGCGGCGGCCAGGCGCGCCTTGCCGTGGGCGGTGGTGGGGGTGCGGAGCATGGGGTGGCTTCCTCTCGCTGGGACCTCGCCGCCCGGCCAGGGTTGGCCGCGACGGCGTTGCGGTGCGCGGGCGCACTGGATCAGCACGCGGCGGTACCACGCGCTGCTCGTGTCGTCCGTGGTGCGACGGGGTCTGTCAGCGCCCGGCGAAAGCCGCCGGACCAGTCCCCTGAGATCTTCTGCGAGGGGGAAACTAGCAATGAGGCCAACCCGGGTCAACGGGTTGGCCTCAAACGATTAAGCGCCGGTTCTCCGGCCGCTCACCTCGCGGTGAGCTGCCCGGACCCTTGCCCTGCCCTTGCCGCGGGCTCAGCGGTGCACGGCCTCGACCAGGTAGGCCAGCGGCACGTCCGGGTTGCCCCGGCGCGCGACGCTGATCTTCTGCACGCCGGTCGGCAGCGGCCCGCCGAAGGGGTTCACGCGGTCGGCGGCGGCGTCGACGACCACGTCCTCGTAGATGTGCGACCAGCCCTGGCCGTGGGTGAAGATCGCGACCCGCACGGTGGCCGTGCCGAAGTCGGCGCCCAGGCTGAACCAGACGTCGCCCCAGCCGGCGCCGCCGTAGTTCGCCGGCGGCGGCAGCACCATCGTCACGGCGCCGTCCCCCGGCGCGATCACACCAGTGGCGAATGCGGGCATGTCGTCGTCCTCCGTAGCGTTCGTCTGGGTCAGTGTCGTGACCAGTTGCGCCGTCGTGCCGCGGAACGCGTTGTAGTCCAACGTCTGGCCGCCGTCGGACGCCTGGTTCGTGAACTGGTAGATCAGGGGCGTCATCCCGCCGTACGGCTGCCATCCGGCGGCCCCGTCCCCGGGATAGATGCTCCCGGGGCCGCCGGACCCGCCCGGGTACTGCGAGGAGACCAGCGAGACGCCCCGGTCGGTGAGCGCGGACAGGTCCGGCGAGCCGATCTGTGTCCACACCCATCGGGGCAGGTAGACCAGGCGCAGGTTGAGGCCGGCGGCCTGGGCGGCGTCGACGTAGGAGACGATCTGGTCCAGGGTCGGCGAGTACGAGCCGGCGGGCTCGGCGTCCAGCATGCCCGGCAGGGATTTGTCCCCCACGTTGGCAGCGGTGTGCGCGGCCTGCGCCGAGGCGCTCTCGCCGGACAGGAAGTGGTACCAGATGAAGGGCCTGCCGAGCTGCGCGGCCTGGCCGCGCCAGCCCTGGTAGTCGGCGTCGGTGTAGTAGGTGCCCTCGGTCGTCTTGGCGATGACGAAGGCGGCGTCCGCGAGCCGGGACAAGCTCAGCCCGCTTTGGTACGACGATATGTCGGGTCCGAAAATGGTCACTGGCGGCTCCTTATAGAGGCGTCACAGACCATTGTGATCTCGAGAAGCTGCTTTTGGGAGCCCTTTTGGAGGTATCTTTAGTGTTTATTTGTCAGGACCCGGATGCCGAATCCCGGGCTTGGTCGGCCCGGGATGCCAACAACCCGACGAACGCGATTTCGAATACGCGGCGGCATGCGCGGCAGGACCACCGCCGGTGGCTTCCCTCCTCCGGACGCAGATCCTCGTCCCCGCAGTATGGGCAATACGCCGGGGCCGCGCGCTCGCTCATGACAGATCCGCTTCCGAGGCGCGCAGCGTCCACTGCGCGAACGTCTCGTCCTCGTGCCGCTGCTCCTGGAACCGGCGCGCCACGCGCTCGACGTAGTCCGGGAGCCCCGCGGCCGTCACCTTCAGACCGCGCACCTTGCGGCCGAACGCGCCGTCCCCGACGTCCTCCGGGTCCTTGGTCTGCGCCCCGAGGTGGCCGCCGAGGTGCACCTGGTAGCCCTCGACCTGCTCGCCGTGCTCGTCCAGGACCAGCTGGCCCTTCAGGCCGATGTCGGCGACCTGGATGCGGGCGCAGGAGTTCGGGCAGCCGTTCAGGTTGATGGTCAGCGGCTGGTCGAAGTCCGGCAGCCGGCGCTCCAGCTCGTCGATCAGGTTCGAGGCGCTCTTCTTGGTCTCCACGATCGCCAGCTTGCAGAACTCGATGCCGGTGCAGGCCATCGTCGAGCGGCGGAAGACCGAGGGCCGGACCCGCAGGTCCAGCGCCTCCAGGCTGGTGACGAGCTCCTCCACGCGGTCTTCGGGGACGTCCAGGATCAGCAGCTTCTGCTCCGCGGTGGTGCGCACCCGGTCCGAGCCGGCCGCCTCGGCCAGGTCGGCGATCTTGGCCAGGGTCGCGCCGTCGAGGCGGCCGACCCGCGGCGCGAAGCCGACGTAGCACTTGCCGTCCTTCTGGACGTGCACCCCGATGTGGTCGCGCTCGTAGGTCGGCGCGGGCTCCGGCGCGGGGCCGTCGGGCAGCTCGCGCTTGAGGTACTCGGTCTCCAGCACTTCGCGGAACTTCGCCGCGCCCCAGTCGGCGACCAGGAACTTCAGGCGCGCGCGGCTGCGCAGGCGCCGGTAGCCGTAGTCACGGAAAATGCCGCAGACGCCGGCCCAGACGTCCGGGACCTCCTCCAGCGTCACGAACGCGCCGAGCCGCTTGGCGAAGTGCGGGTTCGTCGACAGGCCGCCGCCGACCCACAGGTCGAAGCCGGGGCCGAGCTCGGGGTGGACCACGCCGACGAACGAGATGTCGTTGATCTCGTGGACCACGTCCTGCAGCCCGCTGATCGCGGTCTTGAACTTGCGCGGGAGGTTGGAGAACTCCGGGTTGCCGATGTAGCGCTGCGAGATCTCCTCGATGGCCGGGGTGCCGTCGATGATCTCCGCGGTGGAGATGCCGGCCACCGGCGAGCCGAGGATCACGCGCGGGACGTCGCCGCACGCCTCGGCGGTGCTCAGCCCGACGCCCTCGAGCGTGCGCCAGATCGCCGGGACGTCCTCGATCCGCACCCAGTGCAGCTGGATGTTCTGCCGGTCGGTGACGTCGGCGGTGCCGCGCGCGTACTTCTCCGAGACCTCGGCGACCGCACGCAGCTGAGCCAGGCTCAGCCGGCCGCCGTCGATGCGGACGCGGAGCATGAAGTACTTGTCGTCCAGGTCCTCCGGCTCCAGGATGCCGGTCTTGCCGCCGTCGATGCCGGGGCGGCGCTGGGTGTACAGGCCCCACCAGCGGAAGCGGCCGCGCAGGTCGCCGCCGTCGATGGCGTCGAACCCGCGGTGGGCGTAGACGTTCTCGATGCGGGCCCGGACGTTCAGGCCGTCGTCGTCCTTCTTGGTCTGCTCGTTGCCGTTGAGCGGGGTGAAGTAGCCCTTGGCCCACTGGCCCTCGCCGCGCTGTTGGCGGGGCCGGCTGACGCGGGCAGGCGTGGGCTCGGTGACGGTCATGTCGAGGGTTTCCTTAGAAATGGTTCGTACGGCCGGTGGGAGGGGCGCGGGAGGGCGAACCGCCTGAAAGCGCGGGTCAGAGCGCGGTACGGGCCGTACAGACCATGCTGGACAGGCGTCCGTAGTCGACGTGGCGTCGACTGACGAGGGCGATTCCGGCACGGGACATGCTCATCAGCGTGGCAGCGCATCCCGGACGCGTCTACTGCCGTCCGGGATGCGGACCTGCTGTCTCACAATCGCCGGTGGCTAGGCGTGCGTCCCCTTCTTGCGGGTGGTGAACGCCACAAAGCCGGCCCCGAGGGACAGCGCCGCAGCGGCCAGGCCGAGGAACGGGGCGAACCGTGCTCCGGTCGCCGCCAGGCCGCGCTTGTGGCCGGAGGCCGAGGCGGAAGGGCGGCTCTCGCCGGGCGTCGTCGGCAGGGCCGAGGACGGTCAGGAGGAGCTGCTGCTCGACCACCAGGAGGGGGCCACCACCAAGATGGACGGCTGCGCCGCGCTCTACCCGGCGCTGGCGGCGATCTTCGTCGCCAACGTCTTCGTCTTCGGGGTGCACCTGGGCGTCAAGGACTACCTGCTGATCGCCTTCACCTCGGTCGTGGGCTCGGCCGCCACCGCGGGCCTGACCGGCGCCATCGTGATGCTCACGCTGACCCTGTCCACGCTCGGCCTGCCGCTGGCCGGCGCCGGCATCCTGCTGGCCATCGACCCGATGCTGGACATGGGCCGCACCGCGGTCAACGTCGCCGGGTAGGCCATGGTGCCGGTCGTGGTCGCCGCCAGGGAGGGCATCCTGGACCGCGCGGTGTACGACGCGCCCAAGGGCGAGCTGACGCTCGCCGGCGGCGAGTCTGTGGCCGGCGTCCCTGCTACCGCTCCCGTTCCGGCCGCCACTGCCGCCACGCCTGTGACGGCTGCGGCGTAACCGGCTCCCTGCTCCCTGCTCGTCAGTCCCCGAACACGCGCCGGGTGTACTCGTTGGCGAACATCCGCTTCGGGTCCACCCGGTCGCGTACCCCGAGGAAGTCCTCGAACCGGGGGTAGGTCTTGCCCAGGTACTCGGCGTCGCGGGTGTGCATCTTGCCCCAGTGCGGCCGGCCCTCGTGCCCGATGAGTACCTGCTCGACCGCCTTGAAGTACTCCTCGAACCGCGTGCCCTGGTACATGTGGCAGGCGATGTACGCGGTGTCGCGGCCGTGCGCCGTGGACAGCCACAGGTCGTCGCCCGGGACGACGCGCACCTCGATCGGGAAGTTCACGTTCCAGTTCGAGGCGTTGATCAGCTGGGTGACCTCGCGGAAGGCCGACACGAACGCGGTACGCGGGACCGCGTACTCCATCTCCACGAACTTCACGCGCCGCGGCGAGGTGAACACCTTGTCCGAGCGGTCGGTGTAGGTGCGCGGCGACAGGGCCGAACCGGAGACCTTCGAGACCGTCTTGGTCAGCCGCGGCGCGGTACGGGCCAGCCGCTGCGCCGCGCCGAACACCGAGTTCGACAGGAACTCGTCGTCCATCCAGTGCCGGAAGCCGGACAGCGGCGCGGCCGGGCCCGCCGAGCGGTTGTTGCGCTTGATGTTGGTGCTGGTCGTGTACGGGAACCAGTAGAACTCGAAGTGCTCGTTGTTGTCGGCCAGGTCGTCGAAGCCGTCCAGCACCGCGTCCAGCTTCATCGGCTCCTCGCGGGCCGTCAGCAGGAACGAGGGCTCCGTGCGGAACGTCACGGCGGTCACATAGCCGATCGCCCCGACGCCCAGGCGCGCGGCCTGGAACAGCTCGGCGTTCTCGGTGGGGGAGCAGATCACGATCTCGCCGTTGGCCAGGACCAGCTCCAGGGCCGCGACCTGCGCGGCGATCGAGCCGGAGGCGCGGCCGGTGCCGTGCGTGCCGGTGCCGATCGCGCCGGCGACGGTCTGGACCTGGATGTCACCCATATTGGTGAGCGCCAGGCCGTTCTCCGCGAGCAGCGCGTTGAGCTGGTGCAGCGGCATCCCGGACTCGACCGTGACCAGGCCCGCCTCCCGGTCGATCTGCTTGAGCCGGGTCAGGCCGTCCGGCTTGACCAGGACCCCGTCGGTGACCGCGGCCGGGGTGAAGGAATGGCCGGAGCCGACCGCCTTGACGGTCATCCCGTCGTCGTCGGCGGTGCGCAGGATCTCGACGACCTCGGAGGCGGTCCGCGGGGTGACCACCTTGGCCGCCTTCGCCGTCTGGTTGCCGGCCCAGTTGGACCACTCGTTCGCGCCCGCCACGCCTCACCCGATTCTTCCGCCGGCACGCCAGCTGTGAGCCGCGCCGTTCACTCGATCGCCGGATCCCCCGGACGTAGCCAACGCGAGCCGAGCACCGCAGTCAAGAGGGCGAGGGCGCTTCCTGCCACTGGGACCAGATATGCGGTGTGCGCCCCGGAACGGTCGATGAGCCAGCCCGAGACCGCCGAACCCGCGGTGATCCCGACCGCGGCGCCGGTGGTCTCGATCACCATCCCCTCGGTCAGCCGCGCCGCCGGGACCAGGTATTCCACCAGCGCGACCAGGGTGATCAGGGTCGGGGAGATGGCGAACCCGGCCAGCAGCAGCACCAGCGCCAGCACGCCGATGTCCGGCGCCAGCGCCATCGGCGTCGCGGTCACCAGGACCAGCGCCAGCAGGATCTGGGCCCGCCGGGCCAGCGGCGCGGACCAGTGCGTCGCGCCGAAGATCAGACCGGCCACGAAGGAGCCGCCGGCGTAGACCGCCAGCAGCAGCCCGGACCAGTCGCCGTGCCCGTGCTCCTCGGCGAAGGCGACGGTGACCACCTCGATCGACCCGAACATCACCCCGATCGCGATCGCGCAGGTCAGCACCACGCGCATGCCGGGGATGGCGATGGCCGGCGGTCCCGTGTGGTGCTCGGGCGGATGCAGCGCCGGCTGGCTGCGGTGCTGGATCAGAAACGCCGTGGTCCCGGCCGCCAGGAACCCGGTGGCCAGGCCCACCCCGGCCTCATGGTGCACTTGCAGGGTCAGGAAGGTGACCAGGATCGGGCCGATCATGAAGACGACCTCGTCCATCACCGCCTCGAAGGAGTAGGCGGTGTGCAGCGACGGCGTGCCGGTGTAGAGCTTGGTCCAGCGGGCCCGCACCAGCGCCCCGACGTTCGGCAGGAAGGCCCCGGCCAGCGCCGCCGAGCCGAACCAGGTCCAGGTCGGCTCGTCGAAGCGCACGCAGAGCATCAGCGAGATCAGCGCGGCGGTCGAGACGACCAGCGACGGGAACCCGATCTCGGCCTGGCCCCGCCGGTCGATCAGCCGGGCCAGGAACGGCCCGCAGAAGGCCTGCACCAGCGCCATCGTCCCGGCCACCACCCCGGCCAGCGCGTACTTCCCAGTCGACTCCTTGATCATCAAGATGATGCCCAGCCCGAGCATCGACATCGGCAGCCGGCCCACGAACGCGGCGGAGGAGAAGCCCTTCGACCCCGGCGCCTTGAAGATCGCGGCATAGTGCTTGGCCACCATAGGGCGATGGTCGAGCTTGTGGGGCTGCTGCGCCTGCTGGGGCGCCCGGGCGGGTGGTGCGCGTGGTCGCCGTGAATTAATCGAAACGTTGCTCACGTTCGTCCCACATGTCGCGACTATCAGATCTTTAGGTGAGACTCTTGGCGGGGACGGGTTGGCCGCGTTCGCGGTCGACGTCCCGCATCCACTGTTTTGGGAGTCATGGATGATCGCTTCGAGGTCCCTGGGCGACCGCCTCGCCGACCATTCCGGCGCGCTGCACGGCATGTGGGGAGACGCCGGCGCGGTGACGCTCGGCCTGGCGTTCGTCGCGCTCGGGCTGGTGCTGGCCCTGGACGTGCTCAGGGTGCTCGCCTACCGGCGCGTGGACATGTCCGATCGGGGAGCGAAGTGGCTGCATGAGTCCACAGCCCGCTTCAGCAGCGGCCGGGCCGAGCACCACCGGCAGTGCAAGCGCGAAGGCCTGATGGAGGTCGTGGGCTGGGGCCTGGTCGGGCTCGGGGTGCCGGCGTTCCTCGCCGGGTTCGTCGGGCTGGTCGCCTGAGGTAATTCCGTGGCACCCGGATCGGGAGGCCTGTGAGGATGCGCCGTATGGCTTACAGCGTGCGCCGCACCACAGCGGATGAGTGGCGGGACTACCGAGAACTGCGCCTGGCGGCGCTGCTGGACTCGCCGACGAACTTCGGGCAGACCCACGAGCAGGCGCTCGCCATCCCCGACCAGACGTGGCAGGAGCGGGCGCAGACCAACGCGGCCTCGGACGTGCAGGCCTTCTTCGTCGCGGTCGACGACGCCACCGGCCGGTTGGTCGGCATGTGGGGCGTGATGCCGCACAATGCCCACCCTGGCGTGCATCACGTGCTCGGCGTCTATGTGCGGCCCGAAGCACGGGGTACTGAGGTGGCTCGCCTACTGAACCAGGCTTGTGTCGACTTCGCGCGGACCACGGACGCCAAGGAACTGACCCTTCTGGTTCGTGACGACAACGACAGAGGGCGCCGCTTTTACGAGCGGGAGGGGTTCGTGCTGACCGGCGCTAAGCAGCCGCACAACCTCGACCCCTCCCACAACCTTTTGGAGATGCGCTACCAGTACTTCCGGTAGATCAGATCCCTATAACGTTCAGCTCCGCACAGGAGGTCCACGGGTTCCCGTTGACCTCCGTCAGCGCCCTGAACCGTACATAGCGGCCGGTCGCTGCGGTGAAGTTGACCGTCTTCAGGGTGTTGTCGTTGGCGAACGTACCGGTCGCCACGGCGGTGCCCCAGTTGGTGCCGTCGGTGCTCACGTAGAACTCGTACTGCCCGACCCAGCCGTGGTTGCTCCCGTCCTGCCGAGGCAGGTACGTGAAGCCGGACACGGAGTGCGACGCGGTCATGTCGAGCTGGATCTCGTGCGGGCACGGCGGGTTCGGCGTGACGTTGTACCACTGCGTGTGCCAGAACGTGGAGGTGCTGCCGTCTATAGCGTTCGTCGCGGGGGCACTCTCGCCGACGGTCTCCTGGCTGTCGAAGTACTTCACCGTCCAGCCGGTCCGGCTCAGGACGCCCGGCGTGCCGCCGCCCCCGCTGCCGGTGGGTGCCGCGGGCTGGCCGGTCTCGATCTTCCCGGCGAAGCGGCGCAGGAAGTTGTCGCCGACGTTCGCGGTGGCGGTCAGGTCGTACCAGCCGCCCGCCGTGGACCAGGAATGGGTGACGGTCGCGCCGCCGCCGACCGTGAAGGTCCAGGGCCCGCCGGTGATGAAGTTGTTCGCCTTGACGGTGATCACCGCTGAGGCGGTGCCGGTGTTGGTCATGGTCAGCACCAGCGCGTTGTTCGCGGTGTCGTAGCTCGGCATGACCTCCAGATGCGGCAGCGAGGCGTTGCTGATGGTGGTCAGGTCGCCGACGAACGACCGTAGGAAGCCGTTCGGGCCGTGCACGTCGAGCGAGTACTTGCCGGCGCTGACGCTCTGCGCGCTCCAGTAGTCCGAGGACGTCGAGTTCGGCGCGATGAGGTACTGCCAGTTTGCGAAGGTCCGGTAGGCCATGGTGTAGGCCTGCAGCGGGACGGCCTGCGCGCCGGCGTTGGAGAAGTCGGTCCAGAACCGGCCGGCGGCCAGGTCGTAGCGGCCGGTGACGTTCGGCTGGTAGAGCGTGGCGCGCTGGCCCTTCGTGCCCGACTCCTGTGTCGGCATGCTCTGCGTGCTCGGCGGAGTCGGCGCGGGCAGCGTCGAGCACTGGTTGTTCGCCGCGGTCACCAGCGGGCCGGTGGCCGGCAGGGTCGGGAACGTGGTGGTCGTGCTGGCGAAGTTCAGCGCGGTGGTCAGGTCGCCGCAGACCGCGCGCCGCCAGGCCGAGATGTTCGGCTCCTGCACGCCGGTCCAGGCCTCGATCAGCCGGATCGTGGAGGTGTGGTCGTAGAGCGTGGAGTCCACCCAGCCGCCCTGCGACCACGGCGAGATGACGATCTGCGGGACGCGCACGCCCAGGCCGATCGGCAGGCCGCCGACGAACTCGTCGGGGGTGCCGGCCGGCGGGGTCGGCGGGATGACGTGGTCGAAGAAGCCGTCGTTCTCGTCGTAGTTGAGGATGAAGACGGTCTTGGACCACACGTCCAGGTTCGACGCCAGCGCGGTGAGCATCTTCGAGACGTAGTCCGCGCCCAGGGCCGGGGCGTAGTTCGGGTGCTCGGACTTACCGGCCGGCGCGACGATCCAGGAGACCTGCGGCAGGGTGCCGTTGGTGACGTCGGCCTGGAACTCCGCGACCGAGTCCGTGGACTTGACCATGCCGCGCTGGTAGAGCGGGCTGCTGGTGGCGGCGTTCTTGTACTGGTTGAACCAGGCCAGCGCGTTGTCGTCGTAGTTGTCGGTCTCCTGGTAGACCTTCCACGTGACGCCGGCGGCCTGCAGCCGCTCGGGGTAGGTGGTCCAGGTGTAGCCGGCCTCGGAGTTGTCGGTGACCGGACCGCCGCCGGTGCCGTTGGGGTCGATCATCCCGGTCCACAGGTACAGCCGGTTCGGGTTGGTCGGGCCCATGACTGAGCAGTGATAGCCGTCGCAGATGGTGAACGCGTCGGCGAGCGCGTACTGGAACGGGACGTCGGCCCGGGTGTAGTAGCCCATGGTGTCGACGCCCTTGGCGGCGACCCAGCCGTTGTATGAGCCGTTGGCCCAGGCGTTGTGCATACCGCTCCAGGAGTGGTCCAGGTCGGGGACGCACTGCGCGCTGGTGGTCGCGGTGTTCAGGTGCCACGGCAGGATGGTCTTGCTGCCGTTGGGCTGGGTGGACACCGTGGTGCCGTTCTGGAACAGGTACGGCGTGGTGTCGTTGAAGCC
Source organism: Catenulispora sp. GP43 (assembly GCF_041260665.1). Lineage (NCBI taxonomy): Bacteria > Bacillati > Actinomycetota > Actinomycetes > Catenulisporales > Catenulisporaceae > Catenulispora > Catenulispora sp. GP43. The sequence goes on from NZ_JBGCCT010000027.1 coordinate 56,718, forward strand.
GCGCACCCCGGCCAGGGTGCCGAAGTAGTGGTCGAAGCTGCGGTTCTCCTGCATCAGGATCACGATGTGGCCGATGTCACCGAGCGAGCCGCTCATGCCCGAGGTGGCGGCCATCGCGGTGCGCAGCGTCTCCGGCAGGAAGGCGGCACCGGCGGCCGCCGCCGCGGAAGCGGACAGGAACTTGCGTCTGGAAAGGGGAGACATCTCACTCCAGGCATGTGGTGGGAGATCGGGTGAGGGTGGCTGCTCGCGCGAGATGCCCTGTGAATGTAGGTGCGCATCGCAGTGCTTGTAAATGCGTGATCTGCGGCGTTACGGTAAAATCCAAGCGTCGGTGGAGGAGACTCCAAGGGAACGCCCGCCGGACCCACGGTCCATCGTCGCTACGGCTGTGGCCAGCGCGTCAACAATCGGTAAGGGGCCGATTCGGCTATGGCTGCCATGGCCAAATCGGGGGACGTCCGCGATGCCCGGATCCGGCCCGGGACGGGGTTTTGGTGATCGGCGGCCGCGCGGGCGATCATGGGCGCGTGAATCCCCCGCAGCCGCCCTCCGACCCCGGGCCGGACCACACCGGGCCGGACCACAGCGGGCCGCACCACGTCGGGCCGCACCATGTAGCGCCGCACCATGCCTGGCACCACGAGGTCCCGCCGGAGGACGAGGGCAGCAGCGTCGAGGCCCCGGTTCCGGCCACCGGCGCCGAGGCGGCTGCCACTCCGAGCGTCGCGCGGGTGGTCGCGGTCATCGCGGCCGGCGGGTTCCTCGGCGGGCCCACGCGCTATCTGCTCGGCCAGGCGTTCCCGACCGCCGCGCACACCTTCCCGACGACGACGTTCGTGATCAACGTGACCGGGTCGTTCGTCCTGGCGGTCCTGTTGGTGTGTGTCATCGAGGTGTGGCCGCCGACCCGCTATGTGCGTCCCTTCGGGGCGGTCGGCTTCCTGGGCGCCTATACGACGTTCTCCACATGGATGATCGACACAGACCGTCTCTTGGCTGCGGGCCGCTATGGCTTGGCCGCCTTAGATGTGTTCGGCAGCTTGTTCGCAGGGCTGGCGGCCACAGCACTCGGCATCTTCCTGACGCGCGCCGTTCTCGTCAGACGTTCCCCTGGGTGGTCCCGCGCATGACGCTTCTGGCCGTCGCCTTCGCTTCCGCTGTGGGCGCACCTGTGCGGTACCTCGTAGACCGCTTGGTGGCGTCCCGGAGCCGGGGTGCCTTCCCGTGGGGCACACTCGTGATCAACGTCACCGGCGCGTTCATCCTGGGGTTGCTGGTGGGTATGGGAGCGCATGACGGGTTGTCCAAGCAGGCGGTGGCGATCCTCGGTACCGGCTTCTGCGGCGCTTATACGACATTCTCGACGTTCAGCGTCGAGACCGTGCGGCTCGTGGAGGAACGGGCCTTCGCCAAGGCCGCCTTGAACGTCGGCGTGAGCCTCGTCGCGGGCCTGCTCGCGGGGGCGGCCGGATTGGGGTTGGCGCAGTGAGGAACCCGGACCAGACCGCGATCCAGCGGGTCGTCGGCGAGGCGTGCGTCCTGGCCGGTGCGGGCCGCGCGATCCTGATGCAGGTGGCGCATCCCAAGGTGGCGCAGGGAGTGGCCGAACACAGCAACTTCGCAGAGCATCCCTTCCAGCGGCTGCGCGGGACGCTGGACTACATCTACGGCACCACTCTGGGCACACCTGAGGAGTCCGCCTGGGTAGCCGGCGGTGTGAACCGCATCCACACCTACGTCAAAGGGGCGGGCTACTCCGCCAACGATCCGGAACTCCAACTCTGGGTTGCCGCGACGCTCTACAAGTCGGCGGTCCAGATATACGAGATGACACTTGGGCCGATGCCCCCGGCGATGCAGGAGGAGTTCTGCCGTGAGAGCGCGCTATATGGAACTCTCCTCGGCTGTCCCGAGGAGATGTGGCCGTCCTCTGTAGCGGAGTTCGAGGAGTACTGGGACAAGGCGCTGGCGGAGTTGGTCATCTCCGACGGCGCCAAGCAGATCTGCCATGACCTGCTCTACAGTCGTGCGGTCCCGCTCTACCTGCGTCCGCTGTTGCCGGTGAACCGGTTGATCACCACAGGGCTGCTCCCGCAGCGCCTGCGTGATGAGTTCGGGCTTGTCTGGGACGCGCGGCGTGAGCGGTTGTTCCGGGTCGGGGTGCGTGCGGCGAGGCTGACGTACCCACGGGTTCCCCGACGGGTACGCCGCCTGCCTATGACGCTCTATATGCAGTACTTCCGTAGGCGCTTCCGCGCTTATGCGTGAAGGTCCTCCACACCGTTCCCTTCCAGCTCCACGTACATCTCGGCGATGACGTCGGCGTAGCGCTCGGCGATCACGCGGCGGCGCAGGCTCAGCTTCGGCGTGACCTCGCCGGTGTCCGGGGTCCAGGGACCGGGGATGATCGTGTACTTCTTCACCTGCTCGACCCGGGACAGCTTGGCGTTGGCCGTCTCCACCGCCTGGTCCACCGCGGCGCGCGCCTCGGGGGAGTTCGCGGCGTCGCCGGAGTACACGTCCGGGTCCAGGACGATGAGCGCCGTGACGTAGGGCCGGCGGTCGCCGATCGCGACCGCGAAGCCGACCGCCGGGTGCGCGGTCAGGTGGCTCTCGATCAGCGTCGGCGCGATGTTCTTGCCGCCCGAGGTGATGATGAGTTCCTTCTTGCGGTCGGTGATGGTCAGGAAGCCGTCGGCGTCCAGGGTGCCGACGTCGCCGGTGGCCAGCCAGCCGTCGGCGTCCAGCGGGGACAGCACGCTGCCGTCCGGCTGGAGGTAGCCGGCCAGCATGATCGGGCCGCGGACGAACACCTCGCCGTCCTCGCCGATCTTCAGCTCCACGCCCGGCACCGCCTTGCCGACGGTGCCCACGCGGTTCGCCTCCGGGGTGCACACAGTCGCCGCGCCGCTGGTCTCGGACATGCCCCAGACCTCCATCAGCGGGACGCCGAGGCCGTGCAGGAAACGCAGGGTCTCCACCGAGATCGGGGCCGCGCCGCTGGTCGCGCGGGTGACCCGGTCCAGCCCGAGCAGCGAGCGGGCCGGGGCCAGCACGGTGCGGTCCGCCTCCTCGACGGCCCGCGCCAACTCCTCGGGCACCTGCTTGCCGGCCGTCAGCAGCTCGGAGGCCTCCAGGGTGACCGCGTGCGCCTGCTCGAACGCCTCACGCTGCGCCGGATCGGCCGCCCTGACCAGGCCCTGGACCCCCGCGGCGAGCTTCTCCCAGATGCGCGGCACGCCGAACAGCCCGCCGGGGTGGACCCGGCCGAGCGCGCCGACGACCTGGCGCGGATCGGGGCACAGGTGGACGTGCGCGACCTTCATGACGGAGCCGTACAGGCTCAGCTCGCGCTCGGCGATGTGCGCCAGCGGCAAGTAGGCGATGGTGTCCGGGAAGTCCTCGATCGAGGTGATGGCGTCCACGACCGCCGCCTCGTACAGCACGTTGAGATGCGTCAGCACGACGCCCTTGGGATCCCCGGTGGTCCCGGAGGTGTACATCATCCCGACCGGGTCCTCCGGCCGGATCTGCTTCCACCGCTGTTCGAACAGGCTCGGATTGCCCGCCAGCCGCTCCCGGCCGATGGCCATCACCGCGCTGTAGGGCAGGAACTGCTTGCCGTGCGCGTCCTCGCCGGTGACGACGCAGTCCGCCTCCTCGACCACGATGACGTGCCGCAACGCCGGCAGGCTCGCCAACACCGGCTGCCAGCGCTCGATCTCGTGCCGGCCCTCCAGCACGACGATCGGCGCGGCACTGTGCGCGGCGACGAAGCCGATCTGGTCGGTGGACAAGGTGGCGTAGGCGGTGCAGGGGATGGCGCGGGCGTGCTGCGCGCCGTGGTCGGTGATCCAGTGCTCGGGCCGACTGGACATCATGGTGAGCAGCCGGTCCCCGGGCTCCAGGCCCAGCGCCACCAAGCCCTCGGAGAACTCCGCGGCGCGCTCCCGCAACTCGGCCCACGTCAGGGTGCTGGTCTGCCCGTCGGCGTCCGGGGCACTCGTGATCGCCGCCCGCTCCCCGAACTCGACCGCATTGCGCGCCAGCAGCGAGGGCACAGTCTGCCCCGCGATCACGGCGTAGAAGTCCTCGGCGGCGGCGTTGTCCACGGTTCCGGTCACGACGAACCTCCTGCGTCGGCAGCGTTTCGGCAAACACTAAAACCGCCCACCGCCCCACGGAAGAGCCCTGACTAGGCCAAAAGAGTGCACCCCTCTTCGAACCCTTGTGCCCGATTAGCGAAGAATGCGAGCATAGTCCCACAGCAACCCGGGGCCCGGCGATCACCCCGCGAACAACCCAGAAACCCAGCACATCAGCACATCCAGGGGGATGCACCGATGAACGAAACCACCGTCACCGTGGTCGGCACCGTCTGCAGCGACATCCGCTACGGCCAGGGCACCGACAACAACCCGATCGCCCGCTTCCAAATCCGCAACACCCCCCGCCGCTACGACAAACGCACCGGCACCTGGACCGACGGCGACCCCAACTACTTCAGCGCGGTCTGCTGGCGCTCCCTGGCCGACCACGTGGCAAGCAGCATGGGCGTCGGCGACCCGGTGGTGGCCACCGGCCGCCTCCGCATCAGCCGCTGGCGCCGCGGCGAGGAGAACATGACCACCGCCGAACTCGACATCCAAGCCATCGGCCACGACCTCCGCTGGGGCACCACCGTCTACCGCCACTCCACCCCGCCCGGCGGCACCCGCATCCCAGGCCCCGGCCGCCGCCGCGAGGAGGCAGCGGCAGCGCAGGCGGCAGTGGCAGCAGCGGCGAGCACAGCAGCCCTGCCGACCACCGGCCCGGAACCCGCGAACACTGCGACAGCGCCCGCCCCCGCAGAGGTGGTGAGCCTTCCGGCGGCGGCATGACACGACTCCGACACCACGCGGCTCGAGTGCTGAGGTCATGACGCCGCTATCTCAAGCGCCTGCGCCCTGAGGTAAACGACCGGTTGCGGGGACCGGTCGCCTCAGCGGATTAGGCCATGCCCAAGCCGCACTGGCAAGGCCGCTGTGTTGGCTGCCGGCGACGGCAGCCGGCTGCCACGCGTGGCGTGCTCGCACGCCTTGCGAGAGACCACAGCTGCAACCGGCAAGGCCGCTGTGTTGGCAGCCAGCTGCCATGCGAGGCGCATCGCTGCGCGACAGGTCTGCCTTGCTGCCGAACGACTGCCACATCCGGTGCCGATTTGCCGCCGCACCAAGCTCGGTGTCCCGCCGAGCCGATGGTGGCCATGCTGCCGCCGAGCCGCCGAGCCGCCGAGCCGCCGTTCTGCCGCGCTGCCGAACGACTGCCACATCCGGTGCCGATTTGCCGCCGCACCAAGCTCGGTGTCCCGCCGAGCCGATGGTGGCCATGCTGCCGCGCCGAGCCGCCGTATCCCTGCCGATACCAAGCCAGCCGGCCGAGGAGCCAGCGGCGCCCACCTGCCGAGCCGGTTGAGCTGAGCTGAATCGCCCACGCTGCCGCGCCCATTGCCTCGCTGCGCAGCGCTGCTGAGCCCACCTTGCCGGCGCGCATTGCACCCCGCCGTGCTGGGCCAGCGACTCTGCGGCGCCTGCCGCGCCGTCGCGCCCAGCCCCTACATCAGCCATTCGGCGTCGTCTGCCCGCCACCCACCCCGGGCAGATAATCGCAGTGGGTGACATGAAGCGCGGTCGCGCGCGATGGATTCCAGCACTGACCGTCAGCACCGCCGTGGCCGCGGCGGTCACCGGTGCGATATGCGCGGGTACCGCGTCCGCGCCCTCGCAGGCGCTCGCCGTCGGCACCGCGCTGCCCGCGGCGAAGCCTGCCCCCGTGCGCGCGAGCCAGCCGCCGGCCGACCCGCTGCAAGCCCCGCTTGTCGCGGCTGCGGCTCGGGCGTTTCCCGGGGAGGGGGAGTGGCGTGTGCTCGCCGCTGATTCGCATGGGGAGCCCGTTGTGCAGGGGACCATGCTGCGGGCTGCCGGGACCTCCTCGCCGGTGGCGATTGCGTGGATCAAGGAGTCCGCTGCGCGGTTCGAGCTCCATCCCGGCTATGCGCAGCCCGGTGGGAGTTGGTCGCAGCCCGACATGCTGCCGCGGGATCGGCGGGATGGGCTTGTCGCCACGTGGAATGGCGGCTTTCTCATGGGTGACTCCGGTGGTGGCTTCTATCTCGGCGGGAAGCAGCATGGGCCGCTCGTGCCCGGGGTCGCCGCCGAGGTTTTTCGGCGGGATGGCTCCTTCACTGTGGGGGTGTGGGGGCGTGATGCGCAGTTGGGGCCCGACATCGTCGGGGTGCGGCAGCAGCGGCAGTTGATGATCGACGGTGGGCGGATCGCCGGGGACATCGACTCGCTCTTCACCTGGGGTGTCACCGACGGTGGCGCCACCTATGTGCGTCGGTCCGGGGTCGGTGTCACCGCGGCCGGGGATGTCGTCTTCGCGCTCGGTCCGACGATGTCGCCGCGTTCGCTGGCGACCGCGTTGCAGCAGGCCGGTGCGGTGCGGGCCATGGAGCTTGACATCAACATCAGCTGGCCGTCGTTCATGGCCTACGACTCGTCTGCGAACCCCGGTGACCCGCGTCCCTTCAAGTGGGGTGACTACCCGCGGTCCGCCGAGCGCTACTTCAGCCACTCCGCTCGTGACTTCGTCGCCGTGTACGCGCGTGCCACCGGGTCGCAAGGGGCGTGTGTCGACGGCAGTGGTGTGGCGCGGTCGCGTCCCGGTGGGGATGCTCCCGGTCTGCTGGTGGCCTGCTGAAGTGGCGGTATGCGGGGTGTGACCGGGAACAATGCGGCAAGGTCGAGCGAATCAGAGTCCTGAAACGGGGTCTGAGGAGGGGGTCCCGGGCTGGTGACCCCCGTCACATCCCCGCCTTCCGAGTGACGGCGTCATAACCATTAACCCGCGGCAACTAAGCTCTAGGTTATGGCGGAGTACATTTACACCCTGCGCAAGGCGCGTAAGGCCCACGGCGACAAGGTCATCCTCGACGACGTGACCCTGTCGTTCCTGCCGGGGGCGAAGATCGGCGTCGTCGGCCCGAACGGTGCGGGCAAGTCCACCGTGCTGAAGATCATGGCCGGGCTGGAGACGGCGTCGAACGGCGACGCCAACCTCGCGCCCGGCGCCTCCGTCGGCATCCTGCTGCAGGAGCCTCCGCTGGACGAGACCAAGAACGTCCTGGAGAACGTCCAGGAGGCCGTCAAGGAGACCCTGGACCTGCTCAAGCGGTTCAACGAGATCGCCGAGCAGATGGCCACCGACTACTCCGACGAGCTGCTCGCCGAGATGGGCAAGCTGCAGGACGAGCTGGACCACCGCAACGCCTGGGAGCTGGACTCGCAGATCGAGCAGGCCATGGACGCCCTGCGCTGCCCGCCCGGCGACGCCGACGTCAAGGTGCTCTCCGGTGGCGAGAAGCGCCGGGTGGCGCTGTGCAAGCTGCTGCTGGAGGCGCCCGACCTGCTGCTGCTCGACGAGCCCACCAACCACCTGGACGCCGAGTCGGTGAACTGGCTGGAGCAGCACCTGGAGAAGTACGCCGGGACCGTGGTCGCCGTCACCCACGACCGGTACTTCCTGGACAACGTCGCGCAGTGGATCCTGGAGCTGGACCGCGGCCGGGCCTACCCCTACGAGGGCAACTACTCGACGTACCTGGAGACCAAGGCCTCGCGTATGCGGGTCGAGGGGCAGAAGGACGCCAAGCGGCAGAAGCGCCTCAAGGAAGAGCTGGAGTGGGTGCGCTCCAACGCCAAGGCCCGCCAGGTCAAGAGCAAGGCGCGGCTGGCCCGCTACGAGGAGATGGCCGCTGAGGCGGACAAGATCCGCAAGCTGGACTTCGAGGAGATCCAGATCCCGCCGGGCCCGCGTCTGGGCAGCGTCGTGATCGAGGTGTCCGACCTGGTCAAGGGCTTCGACGACCGGGTGCTGATCGACGACCTGTCCTTCACGCTGCCGCGCAACGGCATCGTCGGCGTCGTCGGCCCGAACGGCGCGGGCAAGACCACGCTGTTCAAGACCATGGTGGGCCTGGAGCAGGCGGACGGCGGGTCGGTCAAGATCGGCGAGACCGTCTCGATCTCCTACGTCGACCAGAACCGGGCCGGCATCGACCCGAAGAAGAGCCTGTGGGAGGTCGTCTCCGACGGCCTGGACTACATCAAGGTCGGCCAGGTCGAGATGCCCTCGCGCGCCTACGTCTCGGCGTTCGGCTTCAAGGGCCCGGACCAGCAGAAGCCGGCCGGCGTGCTCTCCGGCGGCGAGCGCAACCGGCTGAACCTGGCGCTGACCCTGAAGCAGGGCGGCAACCTGCTGCTGCTCGACGAGCCCACCAACGACCTGGACGTGGAGACCCTGACCTCGCTGGAGAACGCGCTGCTGGACTTCCCCGGCTGCGCCGTGGTCATCTCCCACGACCGCTGGTTCCTGGACCGGGTCGCCACGCACATCCTGGCGTGGGAGGGCGACTCGAAGTGGTTCTGGTACGAGGGCAACTTCGAGGGCTACGAGAAGAACAAGGCCGAGCGTCTCGGCCCGGAGTCGCTGCGCCCGCACCGTGCCACCTACCGGAAGCTGACGCGCGACTGATGACCGGCACCGCCCAGACCAGCACGGACGGCACGACGACCGTCTCCCCGGCCGCGCCGGGGAGACGGCACGTGTACCTGTGCCCGCTGCGGTGGTCCGACATGGACGCCTACCAGCATGTCAACAACGTGGTCTACCTCCGCTACCTGGAGGAGGCGCGGGTGGACTGGATGTTCCGCCGCGCCGCCGAGGCCGGGGTGGAGGGGTTCGCCACGTTCGGCACGGTGGTGGCCAAGCACGAGATCGAGTACCGGCGCCCGCTGGTCTACCGGCCCGAGCCGGTGCGCGTCGAGGTCTGGGTGACCGCCATCGCCACCGCGAAGTTCACCGTGGCCTACGAGGTCCGCGACGACGAGGCCGTCTACGCGACCGCCTCGTCGGTCCTGGTGCCGTTCAACATCGAGGGGAACCACCTGCGGCGGCTGTCGCAGGTGGAGAAGGACTACCTCGCCGAGTACTACACCCCGGCGGGAGCGTGAGCACGGTGTCGGCGCTGCGGCTGGCCGGCGCGGACGAGGCCGCCGACCTCGGCGGGTACCTCACGCGGCTGCTGCGGTTCGACAAGGCCGCGGCGGTGCGGGTGGTGGCGTCGGGCTCGGCGGTCGGGGTCTGGGGACAGCCGCCGTTCGACGTGCTGACCCTGCGCACCCTCGCGCTGGATCCCGCCGGACCCGCGGCTGAGGCCGAGGCCGAGGCTGTGGCCGGTTCCGGGGCGGGCTCCGAGGTCCGGACCTCCGTGAGCGTGGAGGCCGACGTCACCGTCTCGGCCGGCGACCTGCTCCACGCGATCGCCGACGACGGCGCGCTGCCCCTGCCGCGCCCGCTGGCCGGGGCGACCGCCTGGACCGGGTTCCTGCCGCCGCGCACCGGCTGGCGGACGGTCGGCGAGCTGCCGGTCGCGGAGGTGGAGACCGCCGCGCTGGGCGGCATCGCCGAGTTCAAGGCGCGCGCCGAGGCGATCGCGGACAAGGAGCGGACGCGCGCGGCTGTGGACCGCATCGCCGCCGAGATCTGGGACCGGCCCCTGACGTTCGGGCTGACGGTCCGGGCCGCGCACGCCGCGCGGGCCATGGCGTTCCTCGGGCAGGCCCAGTCCGCGTCGGCCGTGGTGCGCTCTTCGGGCCGGTGGCTGCGGCTGGACGCGCCGTTCGGGACGGTAGTGCTGCGGACCGGGTCCGGCCTGCTCGCCTAAGAGGGCTCAGCTCTGCCGCGTGAAGCGCAGCTTCACGCCGATCTCGCCCTTGGCGGCCATCATGCCGAGCTGGTTCCAGGTCATCCCGAAGTCCGCGCGGGTGTAGGGGATCGTCGCGGTCAGCGTGACGGAGTCCGCGCGCCGGTCGGCATGCGCGATGAACGTCAGGGGCTTGACGACGTCGCGCACCTTCAGCGTGCCCTGGACCTGCACCTCGGCGCTGTCCGCGCTGACCGGGCCTATCCGGTCGGCCGCGAACTGGAACGTCGGGTGGCGCTCGACGTCGAAGAAGTCGCTCGACCGCAGGTGGGTGTCGCGCTTGGCCAGGCGGGTGTCGAGCGAGGCGGACTCGACGGTGACGAGGCCCTCGCCGGTGCCGTCCTCGGCCAGCACCCCCTCGCCGTGTACGGTCTTGAAGACGCCGCGGACGGTGGCCAGGCCCCAGAACGTCTTGTTCCTGACGGTGACCTCGTGGCCTGCGGGATCGAGGGTCCACTTCTCGCTCATGACTAGCTCCCTGAAAGCGACGGATGGTCGAGCGGATAGGTAGCACGCTATCTTCTCGCCAGTAATTATCTAACTGGCGAGATAGTAGCTCGGTGACCTATCCTGGTCAACGTGAACGGGACGGATGGGCACAGCGGGGGAGAAGAGGCCTGCCCCTCGATGGCGGACCTCGCGCTGTTGCAGCAGTGGAACCAGCTCCAGGGGGCGTTCCGGCGGCTGAACGGGCGCCTGCTCGACGACGTCGAGGCCAGGACCGGCGTGGCGCCCTCGGCGTTCCAGGCGCTGTGGTACCTGGCGAGCAGTCCGGAGTACACGGCGAAGATGAGTCAGCTCTCGGCGGTCCTGGGCTTCTCCACGGCCGGCACGACCAAGGTCGCCGACCGCCTCGCCGAGGCCGGGATGATCGAGCGCGGCCCCTCGGCCGCCGACCGCCGGGTGATCCTGGTGACGCTGACCGAACACGGGCTGCGGGTCGCCAGCGAGGCGATCCAGACCTTCCTCGGGGCGCTGCGCGAGCGCGCGCTGGGGCCCATGGGGGAGGACGGGTTCGCGGCGCTGGTGGAGTCGGTGGTCGGGCTCGATCCCGGTGGCGGCGCGGAGTGCTGAGCGCGGGCGGAGCGGTCGGTCAGACCGCGACGCCCTTGTCGTGCAGCCAGCTCAGCGGGTCCACCAGCGTGCCGTTGGCGGCCGCCACCTCGAAGTGAAGGTGCGGACCGGTGGAGTTGCCGGTGGAGCCCAGGCGCCCGACGGTCTGGCCGACCGCGACGTGGCCCCGCGAGACCTCGATCCGCGACATGTGGTTGTAGGCGGTGGAGGTGCCGTCGGCGTGCTTCACGACGACGCGCAGACCGTAGGGCCCGGACCAGCCGGCGGAGACGACTGTGCCGTCGGCGGCCGCCCGGATCGGGGTGCCATGGGGCGCGGCGAGGTCGAGGCCGGTGTGTTTGCCGCTGCTCCAGTTCGTGCCGCTCGCGCCGAAGGTGGCCGTGACGCGTGCACCCGGGAGCGGCGAGACGTGGGTCGGCGCAGGCGCAGGAGCCGGCGCAGGGGCAGCAGCGGGAGCCGGAGCCGGTTCAGGGGCGGGAACAGCCGCCACCTCGGGTGTCGCAGCCGGTTCGGCGGCGGCCACGGCTTCCTGCGCCTTGGCGATCGGTGCGCCGGGACGTGCGCCGACGGCCGGGGTCGCGACAGCGGCCAGCGTCAGCGTCAGCGAAAGGCCGACGCCGGCTGCGATGAACAGCGAACGGCGACGGTCGGGCTTGCGGAGGCGTCCGGAGAGCATCCGTCAAACCTAGACAAATAGGGCCTCATGGAGAGTGGTCGCTTAGTTACGCCCTGTTATTCGGGCTGACCAAGAGCCGTCGATGGGTGCACCGGATGTGAGCGAACTCGCCCTCAACCCGCCGCCCGGGCCTTCCGCTGCCGCTTCGCCAGCGGCATCAGCGCCATGTCCTCCGCGCTGACCTTCAGCCCCTTGTACCCGTAGCCGTGCTCCGTGAGCCACTGCTCCGCCTTGGCCTGCGCGAGCTCGCCGGCGGCGACGATGTCCTCCTCGCGCTCGCCGTGCTCCAGGTACCGGAACGTGAAGAACGGCCGCATCGTCAGGTCGTACGTCAGCCGCCCCTCCGGGGTGAACGCCGCGTTCAGCACGTCGTGCTCCGCCGCCTCGGCAAGCAGTGCGGCACGCTGGTCGTCGGTCAGGGCGTCGAAGGAGCCGCGGACCATGACCCGGAAGGTGCGATCGTTCATGGCGCCGACCCTAAACCGCCTCGGCCGGCGCCACGAGTGGATTTCTACTCTGCGTTGACCATGCTGTGCGCGGCGCGCACAAGGTAGTCCCACAGTTCCGCGGCGTACAGGGGCGGCAGTTCGAGTTCGTCCACCGCGACCCGCATGTGGGTCAGCCAGGCGTCGCGCGCGGCCGGGTCGACCTTGAACGGGAAGTGGCGCATGCGCAGGCGTGGATGGCCGCGCTGGTCCGAATACGTCGTCGGGCCGCCCCAGTACTGCTCCAGGAACATGCGCAGGCGTTCCTCAGCGGGGCCGAGGTCTTCCTCTGGGTACATCGGCCGCAATAGGGGGTCGGTAGCCACGCCCTCGTAGAAGCGCGCGACCAGCTTCCGAAAGGTCGGCGCGCCGCCGACCGCCTCGTAGAACGTGACGGGTTCCTCGCGATCACTCACAACCCCATTGTCCCACCGCTCAGAGGCCGGGTTCTATGCTGCATGCATGCCGGGGGAGTCAAAAGCGCTGGATACGGGGTTCGCGAAAACCATGGGAACGACCGAACCCGCAGATCTCGCTATAGAGAACTCCCCTATAGGCGACCCACAGGGCAGCTTTCCAGAACCCGCTGCGGAGCCGCCGAACAAGCTCGCCCGCTATGCGCCGTGGCTCATAGCCGGCGTCTCATTTGTCCTCTATGCGCTGATCTCCATACTCAGGTACGAACGCCGTGATTCCATGTCCTGGGACCTCGGCATCTTCACCGAAGCAGTCCGCGGCTACGCGCACTTGCAGGCGCCCATGGTCGGTATCCGGGGCGAGAACATGGACCTCCTCGGCGACCACTGGCACCCGATCCTGATACTCCTGGCCCCGTTCTTCCGCGTCTTCCCGACGCCGGTCACGCTTCTGGTGGGGCAGTCCGTACTCCTCGCGCTGGCCGCCGTTCCGCTCACCAGAACCGCGATCGATCTGGTGGGCCGCTATCAGGGATACGCCATAGGCGCCGCCTTCGGTCTGTCCTGGGGCGTCGTCCAGGCCGCGAACTTCGATTTCCATGAGGTGGCCTTCGCGGTCCCGGCCTTAGCGTTCAGCCTCTGTGCCTACATCCGGGGCGACAACAGCAAGACCATCCTGTGGGCGCTACCGCTCCTGTTCGTCAAGGAAGACCTCGCACTGCTCGTCCCGATCATCATCGCGATGGTCGTGGCCCGGACGCGCTTCCGGGGACGCCGCTTCTCCCAAGGAACCGTCCTCGCCTGTGGCCTCGCCCTCGGAGTGCTGACGACTTCCTTCCTGGTGAAGATCGTCATACCGCACTTCAATCCGAACGGCGTCTACGAGTACTGGAACGAGGGCGGCTGCCTGGACCCCAAGCTCCACACCGGCGTCGGCAAGCTCCTCACCTGCGTTCCCCGACAGTTCGTGAACGGCATCGGCGACAAGGAGCGCACGATGCTGATGACGCTTCTGCCAGTCGCATTCGTCGCGCTCCGCTCCCCGTTGGTCCTGCTCGCGGTTCCCGCGCTGGTGGCCCGTTTCATCAACGTCATGCCGTCCTATTGGGGCACGGACTTCCACTACAGCGTCGTCCCGATGGTCGTGGTCTTCGCCGCCGCGATCCACGGCCTGGTCCTGATGCGGGAGTCCCGGGAACGGGAGGCGGCCGACCCCGCAGAAACTCCGGAATCGCGCACTTGGCTCCGGGTCATCGGCGATGCCCAGCTCAAGCACGGCGCTGTCGCCATGCTCGCGGTCGCCGCCGCGCTGACGCCGTCCTTCCCGCTCCAGGACCTGCTGCACCACCAGACCTGGTTCCCCGACGCGCGCGCCGAGGCCATCAAGCGCGCCGAAGCCACGATCCCGCCCGGCGTCACCGTGGAGACCACCGTCGAGATGCTGCCCGCGCTGGCCGCGCGCGACCAGACGCTGTGGATCGGCAACGCGAACATCGTCGTGCCGCCGGACTACGTGGCCTTCGACATCGACCGCACGGGGTGGGAGGGGCAGACCTCGGCCCTGGACTTCGTCGTCTCCCGGCACCCGGGCTACAGCTACCAGGAAGTGTTCGCCGATCGCCAGAACAACGTGTTCGTGTTCAAACGGACTGGCTGAGCGCACCCGCCGACTGCGTGAGAGGATCGCGTCAGGAGCTTTCGACTGCTGCAAGGAAGAAGGTAGGACACCCATGGCGACTACGCGCAAGGCCGACACGCACTGGGAGGGGAGCCTCCTCGACGGCAAGGGCAACGTCACGCTGGCCTCGTCGCACAGCGGCACCTTCGACGTGACCTGGGCGTCGCGCGCCACCGAGGCCGCGGAGCAGACCAGCCCCGAGGAGCTGATCGCCGCCGCCCACGCCACCTGCTACTCGATGGCGCTGTCGCACGGCCTGGCCGGCGCCGGCACCCCGCCGCGCACCGTCGACACCCACGCCGAGGTCGACTTCCAGCCCGGCGAGGGCATCACCGGCATCCGGCTCGTGGTCCGCGCCGACGTGCCGGGCCTGAGCGCCGAGGACTTCCAGGCCGCCGCCGAGAACGCCAAGGCGAACTGCCCGGTGTCCAAGGCGCTGGCCGGCGTCCCGTCGATCACGCTGGACGCCGCGCTCGTCTGAGCCGGTCAGCGAATGACTGAGGTCCCTGTCTCGGCGACAGGGACCTCAGTCATCTCAGGAGACGAACCCCGGCGCACCGGAGTCCGTACATCTGCGCCGAGCTAGTAGTGCCGAGCTAGCACCGAGCCGGCGCCCAGCCGGCGCCGGGCTAGCGCCGGGCTAGCGCCGGGCCAGCTCGTCCAGCCCCAGCAGCACCGCCCCGTGGATCGGCCGCTCGGTCGCCACGGTGAGCACCGCCCGCGGCGCCCGCTCGGCGAAGCGCCGCTCGATCCCGGCCGTCAGCAGCGGCTGCCGCGCCCGCAGCACCCCGCCGCCGAGCACCACCTCGACGTCGGAGTCCATCAGCTCCAGCCGGGCCAGCGCGGCGAACGCCCACGAGCACACCTCGTCGGCCAGCCGCTCCACGATCGACAGCGCCACTTCGTCGCCGAGTCCGGCGACCTCGAAGACCAGGGGCGCCAGCTCCCCGAACCGGTCGTCGGCGATCCGCCCGAAGTGGATCGACTCCACCAGCTCCGCCATCGACGCGCAGCCGAAGTACTCGGCCACCGCCTTGCGCAGCACGGTCGGCGCGCCGCGGCCGTCCTCGGCGCGCACCGCGTACCAGTGCGCGGTCTCGCCGATGCCCGGACCGCCGCCCCAGTCCCCGGAGACGATGCCGAGCGCCGGGAAGCGCGCGTGCGTGCCGTCCGGCGCGATGCCGACGCAGTTCATGCCCGCCCCGCAGACCACGGCCACACCCCAGGGCCGCGACGTCCCCGAGCGCATCAGCGCGAACGAGTCGTTGTCGACGATCGTGCGCTCGGCCCAGCCGCGCGCGGCGAACTCCGCGGCCAGCGCCTCGACCTCGACCGGGAAGTCCGCCCCGGCCACGTAGGCGGCCAGCAGTTCGGCCAGCGGCTCGTCCGCGGCCAGGCCCAGCTCGGCGCGGATCAGCGCCACGCCCTGCCCGGCCGCCGACACCGCCCCGGCCATGCCGTCCAGGTGCGGCGTGAAGCCGCCCACCTGCACACAGGCCAGGATGGTGCCGTCCGCCGCCGCCAGCGCCACCTCGGTCTTGCTGTTCCCGCCGTCGATCGCCAGGACGGCCGCCCGGGTCACGCCCACGGCAGGAAGTCGCGGTTCTTGGCGACCAGCGAGTCGGCCAGCTTGTCCGCCAGGTCCGCCTGGCCGACCAGGGGGTGCGCGAGCAGCGCGGTGCGGACCCGGTCCACCCCGCCCTTGATCGCCGCCTCCACGGCCAGCTCCTCGTAGGCGGAAACGTGTCCGATCAGGCCCCGATAGAGCGGCTCGATCGGCGTGCGCAGCGGCGCCGGGCGTACCCCCGAGGCGTCGACGATCGCGGGGACCTCGATCACCGCGTCGTCGGCCAGGAAGTCGAAGGTGCCGGCGTTGCGGACGTTGACGATCAGCTCCTCGCCGAGGTTCCCGTGCAGCGAGGCCAGCAGCTCGACCGCGGCCTCGGAGTAGAACGCACCGCCGCGCTTGCTCAGCGCCTCCGGCTTGGTGTCCAGCGTCGGGTCCGCGTACTGCGCCAGCAGTTCGGCCTCCACGGCCGCGACCGCCTTGGCCCGGTTCTCGCCCTTGGCGACCTGGTCGATCTGCTCCTTCACGACGATGTCGTGGGCGTAGAAGTAGCGCAGGTAGTAGGACGGGATCGCGTTGAGCCTGCTGATCAGCTCGGCCGGCAGCTCGATGTCGTGGGAGATCTCCTCCAGCGACTCGCTGAGGTACTTCGGCAGGAAGTCCTCGCCGTCCAGGTAGAAGCCGCGCTCCCAGGTCAGGTGGTTGAGACCGACGTGGTCGAGCTTGATCCGCGAGGGCTCCACCCCCAGGTGCGCGGCGGCGCGGCGCTGGAAGCCGATGGCCACGTTGCACAGCCCGACGGCGCGGTGCCCGGCATCGAGCAGGGAGCGGGTGACGATGCCGACCGGGTTGGTGAAGTCGATGATCCAGGCCTGCGGTGCTATTCGCCGGACCCGCTCGGCGATGTCCAGCACCACCGGCACGGTCCGCAGCGCCTTGGCGAAGCCGCCGGCGCCGGTGGTCTCCTGGCCGACGCAGCAGAACTCCAGCGGGAAGCTCTCGTCCACGTTGCGGATCGCCTGCCCGCCGACCCGCAGCTGGATCAGCACGGCGTCCGCACCCTCGACACCGGACTCCAGCTCGGTGTGCGTGGTGACCACGCCGGGGTGCCCCTGCTTGGCGAAGATGCGGCGGGCCAGCCCGCCGATCAGCTCCACCCGGTCCGCGGCCGGGTCGATCAGCGCGAGCTCGGTGAGCGGCAGCGTGTCGCGCAGCCGCGCGAAACCGTCCACCAGCTCCGGGGTGTACGTCGACCCACCGCCCACAACGGCAAGTTTCATGTCAGGCTCCTGTCCCGGTCTAAATCGTCCATACGCGAGCTACACCCCGCGGTTGAAGAGGTCTTCGCGCACCGTCCGCAGCGCCGCGTGGATGGCTCCGGCCAGGACCGGGTTGCCCTCCACGGTGGACACCGCGAGCGTCGGGCGGGGGACCGCCACCGCGTGCAGCTCGTGCGTGATCAGGTCTTTGAGCAGGTCGCCGCCGGCGCGCAGGGTGCCGCCGGACAGGACGACGAGCGAGGGGTCCAGGACCGCCAGGACCGGGGCCAGCCCGCGCGCGGTGCGCTGGGCCAGGGTGGTCAGCATGGCCGTGTTGCCGGTCTCCACCGCGCGCCGCACGGCCTCGGAGTGGTCGTCGACGCGGATGCCGTGCTCGCGGGCCAGGTGCAGGACCGCCGGGCGGCCGGCGATGTTCTGGAAGGTGTTCTTCACCGGTTTGGTCGAGCTCATCAGCGGGTCCTGCGGATCCAGGGCGACCGGCATGTAGCCGATCTCGCCGGCCCCGCCGCTCGCGCCGCGCACGAACCTGCCGTCCTGCACGATCGCCAGCCCGATGCCGTTGCCCATCCAGAACACCACGAAGTCGTCGGCGCCTCGGGCCTGGCCCAGGTGCTGCTCGGCGATGGCGGCGAGGTTCACGTCGTTCTCCACCTCGACCCGCACGCCCAGCACCTCGCGCAGGCGGGCCAGGTTGCCGCCGTGCCAGCCGGGAAGGTCGCGGGCGAAGCCGAGCTGGCCGGTCTGCGGGTGCGGGGCGCCGGGGACGCCGATGACCACGTGCCGCACCGCCTCCGGGGCGACCCCGGCGGCCTCGGCGGCGCCGTGCAGCGCGTCGCGCACGCGCTCCACGCTCCCGGCCGCGCTGCGGCCGACCACCGGCACCTCGAACTCGCCGGCCACCTCGCCGGTCAGGTCGGCGACGGCGGCGGTGACCCGGGTGTGGGTGACGTCGACCCCGCCGGCGTGCCCGGCGGCCGGGTTCACGGCGTACAGCTGCGCGCTGGGTCCGGGGCCGCCGGCCGCGGTGCCGGCCGGGACGATCAGGTCGGCGGTCAGCAGCCGGTCGACCAGCTGGCTGGCGGTGGGCTTGGACAGCCCGGTCAGCGCTCCGATCCGGGTGCGGGTCAGCGGACCGTGCTCCAGGAGCAGCTCCAGGGCCGACCGGTCGTTGATCGACCGCAGAAGACGGGGGGTACCGGGGGTGGTGTCAGGATTGGCCACGGCGGCATTCTCCTCCCCGCTCCCTCGTGCCGGTCGGCAACTATTAGGAAAGTTTACTAACGAAAAGGGAGGGTAGCGGTCCCGTCCCCGCTCGTCAAGAGTCTTCCCGCCGGGCGGCCCAGCCCGACCACTTCGCGACCGCCACTTCCACCGCGGGCCCCTGCGGGGGCGTCGCGCGGTACTGCGGGTACTTCCGCTGGAACGCGGTCAGTACCTCCGGCGCCAGAGGGCTGACGCGGGCGGTGCCGTCGGCGCGGGCCCACCACAAGGCGTTCCAGTCGGCGTCGTAGTGCTCCGCCAATAAGCAGACGTGCGGGTTCGCCGCGATGTTCCGCAACCGCTTCAGATCGGTGCTGCGCTTGGGCTTGTGGTCCACCACGAGGGCCAGGCCGGCACCGGCCTCGGCGAAGACTACCGGCACCAGATGAGGGACGCCTGAGGCGTCCGCGGTGGCCAGGATCGCGTGCGGCTGCCGCAGGAAGAGGGCGCGGGCTTGTTCGGGGGTCATGGCTCCGAGGGTAGGCAGGGTCCTGCGGGCGGCGCGGTCAGCGCGCCGCCCGGCCGCCCCCGGTCCCGGAACGGGGCTAGAGCGCGGAGATCGAAGCCGGAGCGCGTTCGCTGCGGCTCAGCGCGCGCAGGACGTCGGTCGCGCCGTGCCGGCGCAGGGCGATGCGGGACAGCAGGTCCACGACCGTCTCGACGGCGCGGGCCGGGAACTCCGGCGTCGGCAGTCCGACGCTGTAGGCGAGGTCGTCGGAGTGGACGATCAACTCCAGCATCCGGCTGGTCACGAAGTCGTCGAGGGTGATCGACCACGGACCCCAGGTGGGGCGGCGCACCAGGCGGTCCGGTGCGGCCGGCAGGACGGTGCCCAACCCCTCGACGCACGCGGCGACCCGGGCGGCCAGAGCGGCCGGCCCGTCGGCTGCCTCCTGCTCGCCACCGGACCGGATGGCTTGGTTGAACGGCGTGTCGAGGTCCGAGCCGATCCAGCTGACCTGTTCGTAGTACTCGTGGATCGAGATGGCGGGTTCGGCGGGTACCGGCTCGGCCAGCACCGCGGGGATGAAGAAGACCTGCCCGGCCAGATGGCCTGCCAGCCCCTGGACGCTGAGCTTCGCCAGGGCCGATGGCTTGTCCCAGCCTTCTGCGACCTCTGGTGCGGCCAACAGCTTCGCTGCCGTGTCCGCCACGCTCAGGTAGAGATCCCTTGTCTGTGCCACCGTTGTCTGTGCCACCGTGCTGTCCCCAATCGCCGTCGCCGAGTTCCTGCGCGGTCAACCTCGCGGCGGGGGCGGGGCATTCCCCTCACAGCAGGCCCTGGGCCATCGCCTTCGTCACCGCCGCGGTGCGGTCGTCCACGCCGAGCTTGCCGAACACCCGGACCAGGTGGGTCTTCACCGTGGCCTCGCTGATGAACAGCTCGCGGCCGATCTCGGCGTTCGCCAGGCCGCGGGCGACCAGCGCCAGCACCTCGCGCTCGCGCGGGGTCAGCGGCGGCGCGGCGGGCGTGCGCATGCGGCTGACGAGCTTGGCGGCCACCGCCGGGGCCAGGACCGTCTCGCCGCGGGCGGCCAGCCGCACCGCCTCGGCCAGGTCCGCGCGCGGGGTGTCCTTCAGCAGGTAGCCGGTGGCCCCGGCCTCGACCGCCCGGACGATGTCGGCGTCGGTGTCGTAGGTGGTCAGGATCAGCACCTTGACGGCCGGGGCCGCGGCGGCCAGCCGGGCGGTGGCCTCGACCCCGTCCACGCCGGCCATCCGCAGGTCCATCAGCACCACGTCCGGAGCCAGCTCCAGGGCCAGGCGCACGGCCTCGGCCCCGTCGGCGGCCTCGGCCACCACCTCCAGGTCCGGCTCGGCGGCCAGCATGCCGGTCAGCCCGGCGCGGACCACCGGGTGGTCGTCCACGATCAGGACACGGAGATTCCCGTCCCGCTCACTCATAGGGCACCTCCGCCTCGACGCGCGTCCCGGCACCGGGCGCGCTGGTGATCGTCAGCTCGCCGCCCACCTGCTCGACGCGCTCGCGCATGGAGCGCATGCCGAACCCGTCGCAGGGCGCCGCCGGCATCCCGACGCCGTCGTCCTCCACGGCCAGCGTCAGCCGGTCGGCGCCGTAGGTCAGCCACACCGTGGCCGACGCAGCCTGCGCGTGTTTGCGGATGTTGGCCAGCGCCTCCTGCGCCACCCGCAGTGTCACGACCTGCACGGTGGCGGTCAGTGTCCGCGGGGTCCCGCCGATGTCGACCGCGGTGGTCATGCCCAGTTCCTCGCCGATCCGGGCCGCCGCGCGCCGCAGGGCCGCGTCCAGCGGGAGTCCGGCGGTCGGGTCGCCGCCGATGAGGGCCCTGGCCTCGGCCAGGTTCTCCCGGGCGGAGCGGGCGGCCAGGTCCAGCCGCTCCCGGGTGGTCGCGGGGTCGGTGTCCAGCGTCGCCTCGGCGGCCTGGATCAGCATCAGCAGGCTGGTGAAGCCCTGGGCGAGGGTGTCGTGGATCTCCCGGGCCAGCCGTTCGCGCTCCTCGCGCACGCCGGCCTCGTGGTGGGCCCGCTCCAGCTCGGCCCGGGTGGCCTCCAGCTCGCGGATCAGCGCGCCGCGCCGGTCGTGGTCGTTCAGCATCTCGCCGAAGAAGACCCCGATGAACAGGTTGAAGAACAGCGCGGCGCCGGCCGTCAGCCCCCAGGCGGCCGCGCTGCCGCCGGTGAGGCCGTCGCGCAGGGCGATCGGCAGGGTCAGGACCGCGGAGGCCACGGCCAGGAGCAGGATGCCCCGGGTCCGGAAACCGGTCAGCGGCGAGAACTGGGACAACACGACGCTGGCCAAGAAGACCAGGCTGATGTCGGCCCACACCAGGGCGAAGCACAGCGTGCACACGATCGCCAGGTGGTAGTACACGGCGCGCGGGCTGCCGCGGTCGAGCAGCCAGCGGTGCTGGAGCAGCAGGTAGGACGCCGACATCCCGGCGAGCGCGAAGTACAGCCAGACCGGCTTGTGCTCGATCGCGACCAGCAGGACCCCGACGGCCAGGCCGAAGTGCCATCCGATGGCCCACCACCGCGCGATGCGCTTCCAGGACTCGAAGGAGTCGCGGGCGTCCTGGGCGATGGTGTCGCTGACGGCGGAAGCGCCGGCGGCCGGCTTTTCGGCCGGGCCGCTGCACGCCGGGGTGCCGGACGCCGGGGCGTCGGACGGGCCCGCGGGCCCGTCCGACGTGTCGGGCTCGATCACCCGTCGTCCCTTCCCCGCCACGTGAACGTCTTCAGGCACAGGACCAAGCCGATCACACACCAGCCCGCCAGCACCAGGGCAAGCCGCTCGTGTTCCCAGGACCGGGCCGGTTCGGCGTACTTGAACGAGTCCGGCAGGAACACCGAGCGCATCCCCTGGCACAGCCACTTGATGGGGAACGCCGCCCCGATCTCCTGGACCGCCTTGGGCAACTGCGAGAACAAGATGAACACCCCCGAGATGAACTGCAACACCATGATCGGCAGCCAGACGATCGCGCCGCCGTTCTCGGAGCGGATGAGCCCGCTCATCCCGATGCCCAGCAGGCTGCAGGCGGTGCAGCCGAGGATCAGCACCCAGGCGAAGGTGAACCAGCGCTCCGGCGAGGTCGGCAGGCTCAGCCCCATCACCGTCACCCCGACCAGCAGCATCACCGCGACCTGAGCGAGCGTCGCGGCCAGCACCGAGGCGACCTTGCCCAGGAAGTACGACGCGGCCGGCATCGGCGTGGTCCGCAGCCGCTTGAGCGCCTTGGTGTGGCGCTCCCCGGCCACCTGGTACGCCAGGTTCTGCAGCGCGCCGTTGATGACGCACATACCGATCATCCCGGTCGCGTAGACCTGCTGGTACGTCGCGTCCGTCCCCTCGATCCGCCCCCGGAAGATCGACCCGAACAGCAGCAGCATCACCACCGGCACCGCGAAGGTGTAGATCAGCAGGCCGGTGTTGCGGGTCAGCTGCACCACCTCCACGGCCATCCGCACCCGCCCGATCCGCCACACCTCGCGCAGCGTGGCACGCTGTCGTTCCAAGGCCTCAGTCGTCCCCTCCGCGGCCCCCGCCGTCTCGACTGTCTGCCCTGTCGCCATCGCGCTCATCGCGAACTCTCCTCCCGCGCCCCGATCAGCCCCAGGTAGATGTCCTCCAGCGACGGCCGCACCACCGACAGCCCCGGGATCTCGCCCCGGAACAGCGTCGACAGCTCAGCGACGAACCGCGTCGGCTCCGAGGTGCGCTGCTCGCAGCGGTGGCCGTCCTCCTCCCAGGTCACGATCGCCTCGGCCCGGTCCCGGCCGCCGAGCCGGTCCGGCGCGTTCACCTCGACCAGCCGGCCCTCGGCCAGCACGCCGACCCGGTCGGCCAGCGCCTCGGCCTCCTCCAGGTAGTGCGTGGTGAGCAGGATCGTGGTCCCGGCGGTGCGCAGCGAGCGGATCAGCTCCCAGAACTGCCGGCGGGCGGCCGGGTCGAACCCGGTCGTCGGCTCGTCCAGGAACAGCAGCTCCGGGCCGCCGATGATGCCCAGGGCCACGTCCAGCCGCCGCCGCTGCCCGCCGGACAACCGCGAGGTGAGGGTGCGGGTCTGCTCGGTGAGCCCGACGGCCGCGATCACCTCGTCCGGGTCGCGGGGGGCCGGGTAGTAGGCGCCGAACTGCCGCACGGCCTCCCCGACCCGCAGCATGGTGAAGTCCTTGGCCTCCTGCAGCACGACCCCGATCCGGGCCCGCCACCGGTGGTCCGCCCGGGCCGGGTCCACGCCCAGCACCGACACCTCGCCCGCGTCGCGCCCCCGAAGCCCCTCCAGGATCTCCACGGCGGTGCTCTTGCCCGCGCCGTTCGGTCCCAGCAGCGCGAAGACCTCGCCGGCGGCGACGTCCAGATCGACGCCGGCGAGCGCCGCGGCGTCCCCGTAGTTCTTGCGCAGTCCCCTGACGCGCAGTGCTGTGGTCATGCCTCCACAGTGCCCGCCGGGGCGGTCCGGACATGAGGTGCTACCGGTTGAATCCGGGGGTCAACCGGTCGATGGACCCCTCAGGGGTTGCGCCCCGTTTGAGCAGGGACGGCGTCCTCGACGCCGCTGCTCCCGGAGGCCGCGGGCAGGCCGACCTTCACCCCGGCCTCGTCGAAGGCCGCGAGCAGCCGGTACCGCAGCTCCCGCGCGACCTCGGAGCTGGTGCGCGGGGCGGTGCGCATGCTGACGCGCATCATCATGTGGTCGCCCTCGATGGACTCGATGCCCGCGATGGTCGGCGCCTCGGACAGGAAGCTGGCCTTCCACATCGGGTCCTCGAACAGCTGGTGCGCGGTCTCGACCATGATGTCGCTGACCCGCGAGGGGTTCTCGGTGTACGAGACCGGGACGTCCACGATGGCGCGCGCGTGCCCCTGCGACTGGTTGCCGACCCGCTTGATGGTGCCGTTGCGCACGTACCAGACCACGCCGTCGGGGTCGCGCAGCTGCGTGATCCGCAGGCCCACGTCCTCCACGGTGCCCTTGGCGACGCCGGCGTCGATGAAGTCGCCGACCCCGTACTGGTCCTCCATGATCATGAAGATCCCGGCCAGCAGGTCGGTCACCACGTCGCGGGCGCCGAAGCCGACCGCCACCGACAGGCCGCCGACCGAGGCCAGCAGCGGCCCGGTGGGGATGTGCAGCTGTTGGACGATCATCAGCGTCGCGATGATCATGATGGTCACGCTGGCGATGCTGCCCAGGACGCCGCCGAGGGCGCGGGTGCGCTGCATCCGCCGCTCGGCGCCCATGAGGAGCCCGGACTCCAGGAACCGCCCCGGCTTGGACTCGGCGCGCATCGCGGCCTTCTCGATGGTCCGGCGGATGAAGGTCCGGGTGACCTTCCGCAGGATCATCGCCACGACGATGATCGACACGATCGTGATCGTGTCGGAGACGATGACGCTGGTGTGGTTGCTGAACCAGTTGCCCACGTGTTCCGCCTTCGTGCTCAGCGACCCGGTCGGATCGGTCGACGGAGCGCTGGAGGAGCCGGCACCGGGCGTGGACGGCGGCTTGTGCGCTGCGGCGAGGATGGAAGCTGCGGACACTTGGTTCAGGGCCTCACGGGGTCATCAAGAAGACGTATGAAAACATCGCCAGATTAGAGGATCCGCGCGGCCGGAAAAACTTCGCTCGCGATGAGCTCCAGCTGGTCCAGGTCGTCGAGGTCGAAAGTGCGCAGGTAGACGCGCCGGGTTCCGATCGCGTGATATTCGCCAAGTTTTTCGAGAAGTCGACCCGGCGTCAGCCGCAGCACCATCTGGTTCGCCGCGGTCTTGCGCGCTATCGCCTCGGCGCGCCGCTCGATCTCCGCGTCGGTCCGTCCGCAGGCCACGACCATGGTCACCGACAGAGTCAGGGTGTCCGGATCGCGCCCGACCGCCTCGCAGGCTTCCCGCACCCGGACATAGCTGTCCGCGACCTGGTCCGAGGGCCGGAAGTTCGAGTTGTACTCCGAGGCGTAGGTCGCGGCCAGGCGCGGCGTCCGCTGCGGACCCCGGCCGCCGACGATGATCGGCGGATGCGGGCTCTGCGCGGGCTTGGGGAGCGCGGGGGAGTCGGTGAGCTCGTAGTGCTCGCCCTTGAACGAGTACCTCTGCCCGGCCGGCGTGCTCCAGAGCCCCTTGACGATCTGGAGCTGCTCCTCGAGCAGGTCGAACCTGCGGTCCGGGAACGGGATCCCGTACGCGGCGTGCTCGGCCGCGTCCCAGCCGGTGCCCAGGCCCAGCTCGACCCGGCCGCCGGACATCTGGTCCACCTGCGCCACCTGGATCGCCAGCGGCCCCGGGAGGCGGAACGTCACCGGCGTCACGAGCGAGCCCAGGCGTATGCGCCGCGTCTCCCGTGCGAGTCCGGCCAGCGTCGTCCAGCAGTCGGTGGGACCCGGCAGCCCGTCCGCGACTCCGCCGGCCCGGTAGTGGTCGGAGCGGAAGAAGCCGTCGTAGCCGAGGTCTTCGGCGGCGCGGGCGACCCGCAGCAGGGTGTCGTAGGAGGCACCCTGCTGCGGTTCCGTGAGTACTCGAAGATCCATAAGGGTCAGACTGGCACGCCGGTCGGCGTCACTTCCAGTCCCAGCTCCGCGGCCATGAAGCCCCACATATCGGCGTATACCCCCACGGTTTTGGAGACGCTGCGGGCGGCGTGTCCGGCCTCGCGCTCCGCGCGGAACAGCACCGGCTTCTCGGCGATCGGCGCCGAGGTGGCGTGCTGGAGGGCGGCGGCGAGCTTGCGGGCGTGCAGCGGGTCGACGCGGCTGTCGCTGTCGAAGACGGCGAACAGCGTGGCCGGGTACGCGGTGCCCTCGTGCACGTTGTGATACGGGGAGTAGGCGATCAGCCACCCGAACTGCTCGGGGTCCTCGACCGTGCCGTACTCCTCGTTCCACGTGACGCCGAGGCCGTGCTGCTCGTAGCGGATCATGTCCAGCAGCGGCGCCCAGCACAGCACGGCCGCGTACTTCTCAGGGTGCTGGGTCAGCGCCACGCCGACCAGCAGCCCGCCGTTGGAGCCGCCGAAGATCCCGAGCTGCGCGCGCGTGGTGACGCCGTCGTCGACCAGCCAGTCGCCGGCGGCGTGGAAGTCGTCGTAGACGTTCTGCTTGTTCTCCATCATCCCGGCGCGGTGCCACTCCTCGCCCTCCTCGGAGCCGCCGCGCAGGTTCGCGACCGCGTAGGCGCCGCCGGCCTCGACCCAGGCCAGGATCCGCGGGCTGTAGACCGGGGTCATGGAGATGTTGAAGCCGCCGTAGCCGTAGAGGATGGTCGGCTTCGGGCCCGTGGCGCCCTCTGCGCCCTCTGCAGCCCCTGCGTCGTCCTGGCCGGCTTCGATGACGAACATCCGGATCGCGGTGCCGTCCTTGGACGTGTACGTGACCTGCCGCGTGCGGACCTGCGGGAGCTCGACCTCGGCCGGCGGCCGCTCCCACAGGGTGGTCAGGCCGGCGCGGGCGTCGAAGTGGTGGATCTGCAGCGGGGTGGTGTAGTCGGTGTAGCCGAACCAGAGCTCGTGCCCGCCCCCGGGGCGGGTGGTCAGCCCGGCCAGCGTGCCCAGGCCCGGCAGCGGGATCTCGCCGACCTTCTCGCCGGTGCGGGCGTCGTGCAGCGCCAGCTCGCCGACCGCGTGCCGGGTGCGGGCCACGGCCAGCAGCGGCCGTTCCAATTCTGGGCCGTCCAGCAGCGCGAAGGAGTTCAGAACCGCGTCCGGGTCCTCGGGGACCAGGTCGCGCCAGTTCTCGTAGGCGAGCTCGCCGGCCGGGGCCACGCAGATCCGGCCGCGCGGGGCGTCCCGGTCGGTCCACAGCAGGACGCTGCCGGTCAGCGGGGAGTCGGCGTCGCAGATCTCGACCGAGGTCAGGTTGTCCTGGCCGACCTGGACCGGGACCAGTTCGGGGCACTCGTGGGAGCTCGCGGCCAGGTCGGCGACGTACACGTCGTTGCGCGGCGCGGTCCCGGCGTGGGTGTCGATCTCCAGCCAGCGGCCGTCGCGGGTCACCGAGACCCCGTAATAGCTGGTCTTCGGTTTGCCGGCGCCGAAGATCTCGACGTCCTCGACGTCCGGGTCGGTCCCCACCTTGTGCAGCTGCACGCGCCGGTGGAACTGCTCTTCCCCTTCGGGAACGGTGTCGGGGTGCGGCTTGCGGACGTAGTAGTAGGCCTCGCCGCCGGGCAGCCAGGCCACCGGGGTGTACCGCGCGCGGGTGATCGGGCCCTCGATGCGGTCCAGGGTGTCGACGTCGATCACGTAGAGGACGGACTCCTCGGTCCCGGCCTCCGAGACCAGGTAGGCCAGGCGGTCGCCCTCCTTCGACGGCTGCCAGCCGTCCAGGGTCGTGGTGCCGGACGGATCGAGCGCCACCGGGTCGAGCAGCACCCGCTCGGTGCCGTCGGCCTCGATCACGAGCAGCACCGCGTGCTCCTGGCTCGGCAGCCGCCGCGTCAGGAAGCGGCGTCCGCCGCGCCACGTCGGCGCCGAGACGTCGCCGGTGCCCATCAGCGCGGCCAGCCGCGCGGCGAATCCGGAGGTGGCCGGCCAGCCCGCGCGGGCCTCGGCCAGCAGGGAGTCCTGGGCCGCGCCCCAGGCTTCGGTCCGCGGGTCCTTCGGGTCCTCCAGCCAGCGGTAAGGATCGGGGACGTCGCGGCCATGCAGGTGATCGGCCACAGTGAGACGTTCGGCCTGCGGGTATGCAAAGGACGACATGCCTCAGAAGACTATGTGTTGTGGACGATCTGCGTTAACCCTCTCGTGACACATGATTTTGAAGATGTGCGTGAAATCTGGTAGCGCGGGAACCACAACAGCGGACAGACTGGATCTACCCGTGAACCGATCCGCGGATACGCACTCCGACGTGCGCTGATGTGTCAGCTGAGGCATCGGCCGCCCGCCGGGTGCGCTGTAAGCGGGCCGGGAACGTTAGCTCCGGCGCGAGCCACGCGTCGGACTCGGTCAGGAGGCCACCAGTGCCGCACGCACTTCTTTTGAACGCTTCGTATGAGCCGTTATGCGTCGTGAGCCAACGCCGCGCAGTGGTTCTGATCCTCAGCGACAAGGCCGTCACCCTTGAGGGATCCGGCGACCTGCTCCACGCGGCCACCTGGTCGATGCCCGCGCCCTCGGTGATCCGGCTCACCCGCTACATCAGGGTGCCGAACCGCCGGGCGGTGCCCCTGACACGCCGTGCCATCTTCGCTCGCGACGGCGGCCGGTGTGTCTACTGCGACGCGCCCGCGACCAGCATCGACCATGTGATCCCGCGTTCGCGCGGCGGACAGCACGCCTGGGACAACGTCGTCTCGGCCTGCCGCCGCTGCAACCACGTGAAGGCGGACCGTCCGCTGCCGGACCTGGGGTGGCGCATGCGCCGGGCCCCGGCACAGCCGGCCGGTTCGGCTTGGCGGATCTTGTCCTCAGGAAGACAGGACCCGCGCTGGTCGCCTTATCTGGAGGCGTACGGCGGGGAGCCTAAAGGGCTCGGGGTGGACGGAGCCTTCGCGGCCGCCTGACCTGAATCTCTTTGAGCACCGACCCGCGAATTGCAGTACAGAAAGCCAGAGGCCGCTCCCGGTTCGCCGGGGGCGGCCCCTGCTTTTCAGGCGTGAGGCCACGTCAGATACCGTGGAGACGTGAAACCACCGACCACCCCCGAAGCGCGGACGCGCCGGGCGTTGCGTACGGCGACCCTCGGCTCGCTGGCGGCGGTGCCCCTGCTGCTGGCGTCCCCGGCGTTCGCCCTGCACAGGGACGCGGGCGACGACCCGGGCCCCGGCATGTCCGCCGTCGCCACCATCCTCGTGTACATCGGCATCCCGGCTGCGATCTTCTGCATCATCGCGCTGCTGGTGCTCGCCCCGTCGATCGCCCGCGGCAACCGCTACCGGCCGCACCAGCTCAGCTGGTGGGCCGCGCCGGTCTGGTTCGGCGGCCCGCGCGACGAGCACGGCGAGGCCGCCGGCCGCGCGCTGACCGGGACCTCGCTGAAGGAGCTCACGGCCTACTCCGAGGCCCAGACCGAGGGAGGCGCCAGTGCCCGCTGGTGACGCTTTCAGCGCCCGTCAGGAGCAGGACATCGCCAAGGCGATCGCCACCGCCGAGCAGCAGACCGGCCTGAAGTTCTCGGTCTACGTCGGCTCCGTCGAGGGCGACCTGCACGCCCAGTCGGTGCGGCTGCACCGGCAGCTGGCCGAGGCCGACCGCTCCGTGCTGGTCGTCGTCGACCCGCGCCGCAACCAGCTGCAGATCGTCACCGGCGTGGACGCCAAGCGCCGTGTCGACGATCGCGCGGCCGGCCTGGCCGCGGCCGCCATGGCCTCCACGTTCGCCCTCGGCGACCTGGCCGGCGGGATCGTCAACGGCCTGGGCTCGCTGATGGAGCACGCGATGAAGGCCCCGGTGCTGCACGCCGGGCAGCCGTAACCGCAGGAACCACCGCACAGCGAAGCGGCCCGGGCGATGTCCGCCCGGGCCGCTTCAGTCTTTCCGACCCGGTCCGGCCTCTCGTCCCCGAGATGCCGGACCGGTCTGTTCTCAGGCCGCGGAGCGGTCCTTCTCCTGCGCCTTCAGGCAGCGCCCGACGGTGTCCGCGGACTCCACGACCAGCCGCCGCAGCGCCGGGACCGGCTGCGCCGAGTCCAGGAACGCCTGCGTGGCCTCCAGCGTGCCCTGCTCGATCACGAACGTCGGGTACAGGCCGGTCGCGATCTGCGTGGCGATCTCGTGGGTGCGGGAGTCCCAGGCGCCCTCGACCGAGGCGAAGTACTTCGCGACGTAGGGCTTCAGCAGTTCCTCGCGCTTGTCGGCCGGGACCGACTGGAAGCCGCCGATGACCGAGGCCACGGTGTGGTTGGCCAGGGTGTCCCCGTCCACCACCGATGCCCACGCCTCGGCCTTGGCCTCGGCGGTCGGCCGGGCGGCGCGGGCCTGGAGGGCGTAGCGCTCGCCGGTGGCGGTCTTGTCGCGCTCCAGCTCGGCCTCGATCTCCGGGACGTCCGCCTTGCCGCCGACCACCAGGGCCATCAGCAGGGTCCAGCGCAGCTCGGTGTCGACCGTCAGGCCCTCCAGGGTCTGGGAGCCGTCCAGCAGGGCGGCCACGTAGGCCAGCTGCTCGTCGGTCAGCGCGGCGCCGGCGAAGGAGCGGACCCAGGCGAGCTGGAAGTCCGAGCCGGGCTCGGCGGCCTTCAGGTGCTCCCAGGAGGCGTCGGCCAGCAGCGCCTGGCCGGTCGGGCGCCACGCCGGGTCGGCGAACAGCTCCACCGCGGACTTGGCCTGCCGCTGCAGCAGCTGCGCCACGCCGATGTCGGACTCCCGGCCGATGCCACTCAACACCAGCTTGAGGTAGTCGCGCGCGGCCAGCTCGGCGTTGCGCAGCATGTCCCAGGCAGCGCCCCAGCACAGGGTCCGCGGCAGGGACTCGGCGAAATCACCGACATGGTCCACCAGCGTCGCCATCGAATGCTCGTCCAGGCGGATCTTGGCGTAGGTGAGGTCGTCGTCGTTGAGCAGCACCAGCGCCGGGCGGGCCTTGCCGACCAGGTCGGCCACGTCGGTGCGGGCGCCGGTGACGTCCAGCTCCACCCGGTCGGTACGCACCAGCGCGCCCTCGACCATGTTGTACAAACCGATCGCCAAACGGTGCGGACGCAGCGTCGGGAACTGCTCGGAGAAGCCCTCCTGCTCAACGGCGAAGGAGGTGAAGTTGCCCGCGTCATCGACCTCATACACCGGCCGCAGCGTGTTCGGACCGGCGGTCTCCAGCCAAGCCTTCGCCCACTCCTTCAGGTCGCGCCCGGAGGTCTCCTCCAGCGCGCCGAGCAGGTCGGCCAGGGTGGTGTTGCCCCACTCGTGGCGGTTGAAGTAGGCGCGGACGCCCTCGAAGAAGTGGTCGTCGCCGACCCAGGCCACCAGCTGCTTCAGGACCGAGGCGCCCTTGGCGTACGTGATGCCGTCGAAGTTGACCATCACATCCTCGAGGTCGCTGATCTCCGCGACGATCGGGTGCGTGCTGGGCAGCTGGTCCTGGCGGTAGCCCCAGGACTTCTCGCCGTTGGCGAAGGTGGTCCAGGCGTCCTTGAAGCGGGTCGCGGCGGACTGCGCGTAGAACGAGGTGAAGGTGGCGAACGACTCGTTCAGCCACAGGTCGTTCCACCACTGCATGGTGACCAGGTCACCGAACCACATGTGGGCCATCTCATGCAGGATGACCTCGGCGCGCTGCTCGTAGGCGGCGTCGGTGACCTTCGACCGGAAGATCATCTCCTCGCGGAAGGTGACACAGCCCGCGTTCTCCATCGCGCCGGCGTTGAACTCCGGCACGAACAGCTGGTCGTACTTCGCGAACGGGTAGTCGCGGTCGAACTTCTCGGTGAAGAAGTCGAAGCCCTGCCGGGTGACCTCGAAGATCTCCTCCGGACGCAGGTACTCGGCCAGCGAGGTCCGCACCGCCACCGCCAGCGGGATCTTCTGCCCGCGCTTGGTGGTGTGCTCCGAGCGCGCGACGTGGTACTTCCCGCCGACCAGCGCGGTGATGTACGACGAGATCCGCGGGGTCGGCTCGAAGACCCACACGGCCGTGCCGTCCCCGTTCGGCTCGGCGGCCGGGGTGGGGGAGTTGGAGAAGATCTGCCAGGAGTCCGGGCCCTGGACGGTGAAGGCGAAGGTGGCCTTCAGGTCGGGCTGCTCGAACGCGGCGAACACCCGTCGCGAGTCCGGGACCTCGAACTGCGTGTACAGATAGGCCTCGCCGTCCACCGGGTCGATCATCCGGTGCAGACCCTCGCCGGTGTTCATGTAGGCGCAGTCGGCGACGACCCGCAGCTCGTTGTCCGCCTGGAGGTTCGCCAGCGTGATCCGGCTGTCCTTGAAGGCCTCGGCCGGGTCCACCGCCTTCCCGTTCAGCGTGATCTCCCGCACTCCGGGGGCGATCAGGTCGATGAACGTGGACGCGCCCGGGGTGTTCGCCCGGAACCGCACCGTCGTGGCCGATGGGTAGGTCTTCGCCTCCGGATCGGAGGCGTTCGACCAGTCCAGGCTCACCTCGTAGGACTGGACGTCCAGCAGCGCCGCGCGCTCCTGGGCTTCTTCGCGGGTCAGATTAGTACCGGGCACCCTTGCACGGCTCCTTGTCGCTTTGAATCGAGTTGTCGCCATCGATCCTTGCACGATCGCCCTGGCGGGCGCCTCCGGGATTAGCCGCAGGTCCGATGGTGTTGGGTTGGGGCATGAGCTCTCCTACCCCCGAAACGGCGGTCCCGCGCGCCGTGGCCGACTTCTGGTTCGACCCGCTGTGCCCCTGGGCCTGGATGACGTCCCGCTGGATGCTGGAGGTCGAGAAGACCCGTCCGGTGGACGTGCGCTGGCACGTCATGTCGCTGTCGGTGCTCAACGAGCACCGCGAGGACCTGCCGGAGAAGTACCGCGACCTGATGGACGCAGGTTGGGGCCCAGTCCGCGTGGTGACGGCCGCGCAGCAGGAGCACGGTGACGAGTACGTGCTGCCGCTGTACACGGCGCTGGGCACCCGGCACCACCCCGGCGGTCGCGAGTACACCCGCGAGGTGATCATCGAGGCGCTGGAGGAGGTCGGCCTGCCGGCCTCGCTGGCCGACGCCGCCGACACCGACCGCTACGACGAGGCGCTGCGCAAGTCGCACTCCGAGGGCATAACCCTGGTCGGCCAGGACGTCGGCACCCCAGTGGTGGCGGTGAACGGCGTGGCCTTCTTCGGCCCGGTCGTGACCCCGGCGCCGAAGGGCGAGGACGCGGGCAAGCTGTGGGACGGTTGCGTGCTGGTGGCGTCCACGCCCGGGTTCTTCGAGCTCAAGCGGACCCGGACTCAGGACCCGATCTTCGACTGAGCGGGACACGCTATAGAGGTGTGCTCAGGCGGGGACCGCTAATACGGTCCCCGTCCCTGTCGCTGTCCCTGTCGCCGTCCGCTCAGCGCGGAAAGCGTCAGGACTGAGGGACTACCGCAGTGCTAACCTGCTGTCGCGAGGACCGGGATGTGGCGCAGCTTGGTAGCGCGCGTGCTTTGGGGGCACGATGTCGCAGGTTCAAATCCTGTCATCCCGACATGACGCAGAAGGCCCGGTGACCTGACGGTCCCGGGCCTTCGCCATATATCGCCGTGTCCCCCATCACCAGTCACGCGGCCGCGAAACGTCCCGGGCGCGCATCGCCTTCGCCGGACCCAGGCGGTTCGCGGAGGGGGAGCCGCCGTCGTAGAGGGAGCGTTCGCCGCGGTTCTCGGCCTTGGCGTCCCCGCGACCGCGGGGTTTCTGCTGTCCGGGGTTCGGTCCGGGAGTCCGGTCCCGGGTGTTCTGGGCTTCGGGGGGCCTGGCCGGCTTCGCTTCGCTGACGCGGGACTGCGTCGAGGTGTGCGCCTGCGCCTGTTGTCCCTGTGCCTGTCCCTGGGCCTGTTGCCCCTGCGACTCCTGAGCTTCTTGAGCTCCCTGCATTCCCTGGGGCTGCATTCCCTGGGCCCGCTGTCCTTGGGGCTGCTGTCCCTGGGGTCGCTGCGCCGGCGGCTGGGGGACGGCCCGTCGTGCCTCGCTCATACCCGGAGGCGTCCGCGGCGGTGCGGGCTTGGGTCGCGCCGTGGGCACGATCCTCGTCTCCGGCTGCGGGCGTCGGCTGTGGCGCGGGTTCGCGCCGAGGTCTCCGGGCTTGGGGCCGCCCTTGCGGCCGAGGCTCTCAATGGTCATCAGGCTGCCGCCTTCGTCGTGATCCGGTGTCGGTGGGGACGGGTAGTGTCCTTAGGTATGCCCGAAGGTCACGTGATTCACCGTCTTGCCGGCAAACTCGACTCGGTCTTCACCCCCGAATTCACCTCCGAATCCCCGTTGTCCGAGGTCAGCAGCCCGCAGGGGCGTTTCGAAGCCAGTGCGCGGCTGGTGGCAGATCTTCCGTATGCCGGCTCCGAGGCGCACGGGAAGCATTTGTTCATCGGATTCGGCCCGGACCGTTGGATCCACGTGCACCTGGGTTTGTATGGGAAGTTCCACGTCACCGAGGAGCCGCCCGGCCCGGTGGTGGGCCAGGTGCGGCTGCGGATGGTGGGCAAATCCGGACATGCCGACCTGCGCGGCGCCTCGGCGTGCGACCTGTACGGCCCCGAGGAGCGCTCGGCCCTGCTGCGCCGCCTGGGCCCGGACCCGCTGCGCGCCGACGCCGACCCGGACCTGGCCTGGCGCAAGATCTCGAACAGCTCGCTGACCGTCGCCGAGCTGCTGATGGAGCAGTCGGTGCTGTCCGGCGTGGGCAACGTCTACCGCGCCGAGGTGCTCTACCGGGCCGGGCTCGACCCGTACCGCAAGGGCCGCGAGCTGACCCGCGAGCAGTGGGACGGGATCTGGGACGACCTGGTCGCCCTGATGGCCGAGGGCGCGCGCATCGGCCGGATCGACACGGTGTGGCCGCAGCACACACCGGAAGCGATGGGACGTCCGCCGCGCAAGGACGACCACGGCGGAGAGGTGTACGTCTACCGCCGGAGCGGCCAGCCGTGCCTGGTGTGCGAAACCCCGGTCGCGACGGCGGGCGTCCGGGACCGGAACCTGTTCTGGTGCCCGACCTGCCAGAAGGCCGCCGCTTGAGTCAACGGACGAATGTTCGAATCCTGCGATCCACTGCGCACCGTGGTCGCCCGGTGATCGCAGGGTGACGAAGAGGCCGTACTCCCGATATGGTTCGCGCATGACCGCGGACTCGGGGAACGGGCGGTCCGGCAGGCGCAGCGCCACCGGGCGACGCCGACGCATCGTCGGCGCGCGCCTGGCCGACAGCGGGATCGGCCGCTGGCTCACCGACCACGCCATGGCCTCTGACCTCTACCTGCTGCCCGCGCTCGGGATGGTGGCCGTCGGCTTCGGCATGCTCACCGTGGCCTTCCCCGAGGCCTGGACCCCGGCGATGCTGGCCCTGCCGGTCCTGGCCGGCGGCCTGCTGATGAAGCTGCGCGGGCAGTTGCTCCTGCTGGTGATCTGCATCGCGGTCCTGGCTGGCGTGTCCTGGCACCGCGAGCGCGCCGAGGTCGCCTTCGGCGCGGCCCTGGCCGTGTTCGCCACCGCGGCCCTGGTGATACTGACCTCCCGCTCCCGCCTCCGCCTGGGCGTACAGGGCACCCGCGGCGAGGCGATGCTCCTGGACCTGCGAGAACGCCTCCGCGCCCAGGGCCTGGTCCCCCGCCTCCCCGCCGACTGGCACGTCGACATGTCAATCCGCTCCGCGGGCGGCCAGTCCTTCGCCGGCGACTTCCTCATCGCGGCCCTGTCCCACCCGGCCTTCCCGTCCCAACGCCGCCCCGAACCGGCGACCAACCCGGTCGGCACGAGCAGCGTCCCGGGCGTCCCGCCGGCCACCATGCAGGCCACCCCCGCGACCGCCTCAGGGCCGACCCCCGCCGACCAGGACCACCCCTCCGCCCACGGCGCCGACTCTGACGAACCGCACACCCACGGCCAGACCCTGGAACTGAGCCTGGTCGACGTCAGCGGCAAGGGCCTGGCAGCAGGCACCCGGGCCCTCCTCCTGTCGGGGGCCTTCGGCGGCCTCCTGGGCACCGTCCCCTCCCGCGACTTCCTCACCTCGGCGAACAAGTACCTCCTGCGCCAGGACTGGGACGAAGGCTTCGCCACAGCGGTCCACCTCGTCGTCGAACTGGAAACCGGCCACTACCGCTTCCACAGCGCAGGCCACCCACCCATCGCCCGCCTGACAGCCAAAACAGGCCGCTGGTCCACCGAAGAAGCCGAAGGCCCCCTCCTCGGCATCCTCGACGACGCCGAATTCCCCGCCACCGAAGGCTGCCTCGACCGAGGCGACGCCCTCCTCCTGTTCACCGACGGCCTCGTAGAACGCCCCGGCCGCGACCTCGACGAAGGCCTGGACCGCCTCCTCGGCGCCGCCGAAACCCGCCTCACCACCAGCTTCGCCGGCGGAGCCGACCGCCTCATCAACGAGGTCGCCCCGAACGTGAAGGACGACCGCGCCTTGGTCGTCGTCTGGCGCACGTAGCCCGGCGCACTCAGCCGGCGGCGGCGCCAGCCGGAACCGGGGTGAGAACGGAGCACGGAGTGTGCCAAGATAGACGCACGCGCGGCGCTTCGGGGCTGCGGGTGCGGATGTAGCTCAATGGTAGAGTCTCTGCCTTCCAAGCAGATTGTGCGGGTTCGATTCCCGTCATCCGCTCTTTACTTCTGGAGCCCAGCTCAGGCCTCGCGGCGGAGTTGGGCTCTCGGCGTTTCGCGGGTTGCTTCGGTGCGGTGCTGCCTTCGCGACGAGTACAACGTGAAAGGGCCGCCCGAACTCGGGCGGCCCCTGACATCTCAGCCTTAGTGCGACCTGCGTGCCTCAGCCGGCGCTGGTGGGCAGGGGCGGGAGCTCGCCGCTCTTCTCGTAGTCGCTCATCATCTCGATGCGGCGGATGTGGCGCTCTTCGTTGGTGAAGGCGGTGGTGAGGAAGACCTCGACGAAGTGGGTGGCCTCGTCCTCGGTGTGCATGCGGGCGCCGATGCTGATGACGTTGGCGTTGTTGTGCTCGCGGCCGAGGCGGGCTGTTTCCTCGCTCCAGGCGAGGGCGGCGCGGATGCCGGAGACCTTGTTGGCGGCGATTGCTTCGCCGTTGCCGGAGCCGCCGATGACGATGCCGAGGCTGTCGGGGTCGGCGGCGGTCTTGCTCGCTGCCAGCATCACGTACGGGGGGTAGTCGTCCTGGGCGTCGAAGGTGTGGGGGCCGCAGTCGACTGCTTCGTGCCCGGCGGCGGTCAGCCAGGTCACGAGGTGGTTCTTCAGGTCGTAGCCGGCGTGGTCGCTGCCGAGGTAGATGCGCATATGGAGGATTATCCCATCCGGGGCCCGGGCGGCAGCGTCGGCCACCCGTTCGGCCGATTGCGGTCGGTGGTGCGGTGGTGCACTGTTGTTGTGGTAGTCAATCATGATGCTGGAGTGAGCACCGTTACCGGTAGCAGAGTGGAGTAGCGAAGCCGATTCCTACCGACGGGGGTGGCAGCCGTGGAACGATTCTCGAGATTCGTGCTCGCGAGGCGGCGGGGGATCGCCGCGTTGTGGTTGGTGCTGCTGCTCGGTGGTGGGTGGGCTTCGTCGATCCTGTCCAAGCACCTGAACCAGAGCTTCACCATCGCCGGGACGCCGAGCGCCGCCGCGAGTGATGCCCTGGTCGCCCAGTATCACGTCGGGGGCGGGCTCGATCCGCTCGTGCCCGTATTCGTGCTGCCTCCGGGTGTCACGCCGGAGCAGGCCCGGCCGGCGTTGGAGCCCGCGCTGGCGGCGGTGCCCGGGCGGGTCGTCGACTACTACACCACTGGCGACCCGGCGTTCATCGGGTCCGACGGCCGGACCATGTTCGCGCTCGTCTTCACTCCCGCCACCGGCGACCAGGTGCATGACGCCCGGACCCAGACCGACGCCGTCCGTGCGCTTCCGCACCAGCTCGCGGCCGCGGCGCCGCCGGGGACCCAGGTATACGTCACCGGCATCACGGCGCTGTCGTCCAACGGCAACGGCGGTGGCAACGGGGTGCTGGCCGAGGCGCTGCTGGGCGGGGCCGGGGCACTGATCGTGCTGGCCTTCGTGTTCGGGTCCTTCCTGGCGGTGCTGCCGCTGGTGATCGCCGCGGTCTCGATCCTGTCCAGCTACCTCGTGGTGCTGCTGCTGTCCGAATTCATGAAGGTCCAGGCCGTGGTGCAGTACATGGTCGGGCTGATCGGGCTGGGTGTGGCCATCGACTACTCGCTGCTGCTGGTCACCCGGTGGCGCGAGGAGGTGGCGCACGGCGCCGACAACGAGGCCGCGGTCCACCGGGCGATGGCCACGGCCGGCCGCGCCGTGCTGGTCAGCGGTCTGACCGTGGCGCTGGGCCTGCTGTCGCTGATCGTGGTGCCGATCCAGTTCATGCGCTCCATCGGCATCGGCGGCATGTTGATCCCGGTGGTCAGCGTGGCCGTGACCCTGACCCTGCTGCCCATCGCGCTCACCGGCTTCGGCCGCCGCCTGGACTGGCCGCGCCTGCGGCACGAGGACAAGCCGAGCCGAGCCTGGACGGCGTGGGCGCGCTGGGTGGTCCGCCGGCGCTGGCTGGCCGCCGGGCTGGCGCTGCTCGTGCTGGTCCCGCTGGCCGTCGTCGCGCTCGGCATCCACGAGGGCGACCCGACCACCGACTCGCTCGCCAAGTCCGGCCAGGCGCGGCAGGGGCTGGAGGCCCTGCGTGCCGCCGACATCCCCAGCGGCGTGCTCAATCCCTACGTGGTCCTGAGTCCGCCGAACACCCAGCCCACGACCCTGACACCCGGCAACGGCGTCTACGCGGTGATCCCGGTGACCACGCCGCCGCCGGGGACGGAGAAGGCTCCGACCACGCGCTGGCCGCTCACGGTCGTCCTGCCGAGCGACGAATCCGCCACCCGCCAGGGCCAGCACGTCGCCAAGCTCACCCGCACCACCCTCGACACCGCCGTCCCCGGGACGCTCGTGGCCTCCAGCGCGCTGGCCAACATCGACAACATCCACAAGATGTACGGCCAGTTCCCGATCCTGCTCACGATCCTGGCCATCCTCACCTTCCTGGTGCTGGCCCGCACCTTCCGCTCGCTGCTGCTCCCGGCCAAGGCGGTGCTGGCGAACCTGCTCTCGGTCGCCGCGGCCTACGGCGGCATGGTCCTGATCTGGCAGGACGGCCACGGCTCCGAGGCCGTCTGGGGCATCCCGGCGACCGGCGGCATCCCGTTCTGGATCCCGATGATCGTCTTCGCGTTCCTCTACGGCCTGTCGATGGACTACGAGGTCTTCATCCTGTCCCGTATGCGCGAGGAGCACGACGCCGGGGCCAGTACCAACGACGCCGTGATCGTGGGCCTGGGCCGCACCGGACGGCTGGTCACCAGTGCCGCGCTGATCCTCTTCCTGGCTTTCGCCGCCCTGGCCAGCGCCCCGCCGACGTTCCTGAAGATCTTCGCCACCGGCCTGGGCATCGGCATCCTGCTGGACGCCACCGTGGTGCGCGCGCTGCTCGTGCCCGCGCTGGTGTCGCTGTTCGGGCACTGGAACTGGGTGCTGCCGCGGTGGGCCGCCCGGGTTCTGCGCGTGCGGCCGTCGCCGTGAGCGTCGCCGTGAGCACCACCGTGGGCACGGCCGTGAGCCGGGTGCGCCCCGCGGGGTCCGTGAGCAACGACACGACCGCTACCTCCCGGTCCGTCCTTGTGCCGCCATGATCGTGGCGCTAGCGTCCGCAGAAATTCGCACTGCTAGTTAACCGGGACGGCCCAATGAGCGTGCTCAGCTTCACCGACCAGTACATCGGCGGCAAATGGATCCCCTCGGCGTCCACCGAGACCGTGGACGTGCTGAACCCGGCGACCGAAGAGGTGATCGCCGTGATCCCGGCCGGCGGGGCCGCCGACGTGGACGCCGCCGTGGCCGCGGCGCGGTCGGCCGCGCGCGCCTGGGGCGCCAGCCACAAGGACTACCGGCTGGAGTTCCTCGGGCACCTGGTCGCCAAGCTGGCCGAGGCGCAGCCGGAGATCGTCGAGACCGTGGTGGCCGAACTCGGCTGCCCGGTCGGCTTCGCCACCGCCGTGCAGGCCGCGCTGCCGCTGGGGGTGGCCGAGAGCTACCTGCGCATCCTGGCCGACTACGAGTTCGAAGAGCAGGTCGGCAACTCCACGGTCTACCACGAGCCGGCTGGCGTGGTCGGTGCGATCACGCCCTGGAACTACCCGCTGCACCAGGTCGTCGCCAAGGTGATGCCGGCGCTGGCGGCCGGGTGCACCGTGGTGCTCAAGCCCGCCGAGGACACCCCGCTGACCGCGCGCCTGTTCGCCCGGCTGGTCGACGAGGCCGGCTTCCCGGCCGGCGTCTTCAACCTGGTCACCGGGACCGGCGCGGAGGCCGGGGCGGCCCTGGCCGCGCACCCGGACGTCGACATGCTCTCCTTCACCGGCTCCACCGCGGTCGGCCGGCAGGTCGCCGAGCAGGCCGGGCGCGGGGTGAAGCGGGTGGCGCTGGAACTCGGCGGCAAGTCGGCGTGCGTGGTGCTGCCCGGCGCGGACCTGGCGAAGGCCGTCAACGTCGCGGTCGCCAACGTCTTCAACAACTCCGGCCAGACCTGCTCGGCCTGGACCCGGCTCCTGGTCCCCGAGGACCACTACGCCGAGGCGGTGGCGATCGCCGCCGAGGCCGCGGCCAAGTTCGCGCCCGGCGACCCGACCAGGCCCGAGACCCGGGTCGGCCCGCTGGTCAACGCCAAGCAGCGAGAACGTGTGCGCGGCTACCTGAACGACGCCGTCGGCGAGGGCGCCCGGGTCGTGGTCGGCGGCGCGCAGGCGCCGGAGGACCTGCCCACCGGCTTCTACGTCCGCCCGACGGTCCTGGCCGACGTCACCACGGACATGGCCGTGGCCCGCGAGGAGATCTTCGGCCCGGTCATCTCCGTGATGTCCTTCCACGACGCCGAGGACGCCCTGCGCATCGCCAACGCCACCGAGTACGGCCTGGCCGGCGCGGTGTGGGCGGCCGACGACAACGAGGCCGCCGCCTTCGCCCGCCGCATGGACACCGGCCAGGTCGACATCAACGGCGGCCGGTTCAACCTCGCGGCGCCCTTTGGCGGTTACAAGGGCTCCGGCGTCGGCCGCGAGCTGGGCCGCTTCGGGCTGGAGGAATATTTGCAGACGAAGTCGCTCCAGTTCCGGGTGAGCTGAGACGGGAGCAGCCGCAGGCTCCGCCGCGGGGTCACACAAGCCCGAGGAACCCTGGGTCCCCGGCGCCGATCTGCTGAGCGAAGTCTGCGGCTATCCCCAGGATCCCGGCCATCGGTACCGTCCGCCGACTGGTGGTCGAGACGTCCTTCGCCTCCTTGGACCACAGGAACGGGAACACGCTGATGCCCTGCGCCGGACCGGCCGCGGCTGCCTCCTCGCGCCATCCCTCCCAGCGCAGCGCGCTGTAGAACTCCTCCAGCCGCTCGGACAGCAGCCACGCGAGCCAGGCCGAGTGCCCGATCTCCAGCGCCTCCCATTGCAGCGTGTCCGGCGCGAAGTAGATCATCTGCCCCGGCTGCCCGGGACGCCCCGCGCCGGCCGGGTCCACGCCGTTCAGCGCGAACACCCCGCCGAGCACGTCGTGCGCCAGGACCAGCCCGGCTCCGGCCTGCCACGCCGGGTCGAAAGCCTCGGGGAACCCGTTCACCCGCGCCAGACTCGGCAGGCTCCCGTCCCGCCCGGAGCCGCCGCCGAACACCCGCACCCAGCCGTCGTCGACCAGCAGGCCGCCGCAGTTGAGGGTCAGCCCGCCGAGCATCGACCGCGCCGTCACCTGGAGTTGTCGCAGCCCGCGTGTGCTCTCCCCGGGATCGGGCGCGAAGACGGTCAGGGGTGACGGAGACGCCGCGAACAACGCCTGGAGCTCCGGCCACGCCGGATCCTCCACCTCGATCAGGTCGGTGAGTTCTCGCATCCGCCCGATCATGGCAGATCCGCCCGGCGTTGCCGACCCTGTCGCAGCCCCGTCGGGGCTCCGGGACGATTCAGAGATCGTTCACCGGACGGCCATCGAGAGGTCTAGACCGCTGGTTAGCGGCGCCGGTCACGACGTCCTGGTACGCGCGTGGAGTCCCGCAGACGCGCCAAGCGTGGACCTGTTCCTCCCGACCTGCGGCGAACCGCTGGACGTCCTCAGGAACGCGTACTCCCACGTCGCCCGCATGCGGTGGCGCGGCGAGCTGACCGTATACGTCCTGGACGACGCCGCCGGCCCCGACGTGGCGGCGCTGGCCGGCGAGTTCGGGTTCCGGTACGTGGTGCGACCGGACCGAGGCCACCTGAAGAAGGACGGGAACCTGAACCACGCGCTGACGATCTCGACCGGCGACGTGGTCGCGATCCTGGACGCCGACTTCTGCCCGCGCGCCGACTTCCTGGACCACCTGGTCCCGTACTTGGCCGACCCGACAGTCGGGATCGTCCAGAGCCCGCAGTTCTTCGACACCGACGAGTCGATGTCATGGCTCCAGCGCGCAGCGGGTGCGGCGCAGGAGTGGTTCTTCCGGTGGGTCCAGCCCTCACGGGACGCAGCCGACGCCGCGATCTGCTGCGGGAGCAACGCCGTCTACCGGCGCGCGGCGCTGGACGCGATCGGCGGCTTCGCCAAGCTGGACCACTCCGAGGACATGTACACGGGCCTTGAGATGCTCGGGCGCGGCTACCGGACGCAGTACGTGCCGGTGCTGGTCGCCAAGGGCATCTCGCCGGAGAGCCTGCCGGCGTTCGTGAACCAGCAGTACCGCTGGGCGATGGGCAACCTGCACCTGCTCACCGGCCGCGACCTGAAGCGCGTGGGTGCCGCCTGGCGGACCCGGCTGTGCTTCTACAACGGCGTCATCGGCTACGTGGTCATGGCGGTGAACGTGTTCGCCGCGCCGATCCCGCCGCTGATCATGCTGGCGGGCTACCCGGAGCAGATCCGGCCCTGGCACGTGCTGCCGCTGCCGGCCCCGCTGTGGGTGTGGTTCGTGCTGCTGCCGGCGGTGTCGCGCACGCGCTGGCGCATCGAGGTGGTCCGCGCGAACCACCTCGTCGCCTTCGCCGCGGCGGCGGCGCTCGTGCACACGCTGCGCGGCCGGGCCGCCGACTGGGTGCCGACCGGCGCCGGGGGCGGACGGTCGCGGCTGGCGCGGAGCATCGCTCGGCTCGCGGTGCTGTGGCTGGGCGCGACGACCGGCGCGGCGGTGGTCGCGCTGGCGGCGGACGTCGCGCGCTTCGGGGCGGGGCGGTTGTGGGGCGTGGCCGCGTATGTGGCCGTGACCGGCTATCTGACCCTGCCGCTGATCAGGGATCTGGTGCGAACCAAATGAATACTGCACGCAAGGACGGCGTCATGAACGACACAGACCGGGACGGTCTTCAGCCAACCACTGACGGTGTTCAACCAGCCAATACCGACCACCGCCTCCGCTGGCCCGAAGCCGTGGCCATCACCCTCGCCCTCGTCCTCTGCGGCGCCGCGGCCACCGGCGTGTTCCGTCCGATGCTGCCCTGGCTGGGCTGACGCGTGGCCGTGCGCGGATTCCGTCCGGACATCGAAGGCCTGCGAGCCGTCGCCGTCGTGCTGGTGCTCGGCTTCCATGCCGCGGTGCCGGGGATGGCCGGCGGCTACGTGGGCGTCGACGTGTTCTTCGTCGTGTCGGGCTACCTCATCACCGGCCAGGTGGTGCGGGGCAGCGGCTTCTCTCTCAAAGAGTTCTACGCACGTCGCGCGCGCCGCATCTTGCCGGCGGCGTCCGTGGTCCTCCTGTTCACCGCGGCGGCCACGTGGGTGTGGCTGCCACCGTTGCGCCAGCAGGACGTTGCGTACGACCTCCTCAGCGCGGCGCTCAACGGCGGGAACTGGCGCTTCGTCGCGGACCAGACCAACTACCTGGCCGCGTCGCGGGCG
The DNA here is from genome assembly GCF_041260665.1 of Catenulispora sp. GP43. Classification (NCBI taxonomy): domain Bacteria; kingdom Bacillati; phylum Actinomycetota; class Actinomycetes; order Catenulisporales; family Catenulisporaceae; genus Catenulispora; species Catenulispora sp. GP43. Next base: position 99,882 of record NZ_JBGCCT010000027.1, read on the forward strand.
CCGAGTCCGCTGCTGCACTACTGGTCGCTCGGCGTCGAGGAGCAGTTCTACATCGTGTGGGCGCCGTTGGTGCTCCTCGCGATCCTGTTCGCCCGTAAGCGGAACAGGTCGGTGCGTGGCTATGTCCTCGCCGAGGTCCTGGTGCTGTCGGTTGCCTCGTTCGTGCTGTCGCTGCACTGGACGCACACGTCCTTGCCGCTCGCCTACATGGGCTCGCCGTCGCGTGCCTGGCAGTTCGGCGCGGGTGCGGTGCTCGCTGTGGCCATCGGCGGCAGATCGCTTGACTGCAAACGAACTCGGACAGCCGCCGGCTTCGCGGGCATGGCGCTGGTCGTCGCCGCGACCGCCAGCTTCAGCGCCAAGACGCCGTATCCCGGAACCGCAGCGCTGATGCCCGTTGCCGGTACCGTCCTCATTCTGTTCGCGGGCGCAGGGGAGTACCCGAAGTTCTCGATATCAGGGCTCGTCGCGACCAGACCGCCGCGCGCCGTCGGGCGCTTGTCCTTCACTCTGTATCTGTGGCACTGGCCGATCCTGGTCCTGGCTCAGGCGAGATGGGGCGACCTCCCCTGGGAGGCGTCCGCGATGCTGGCAGCGGCGTCGGCGCTCCCGGCTTATGCGACCATGCGCCTGGTCGAGCAGCCAGTCCGCTTCTCGAAGCTCATCACCGAAGTACCACGCCGAGGCATGGCCATCGGCGCGACAGCCGTGATGCTCCCTCTGGCCGCCGGTCTCGCGGTCGGGACCGGAGCGGCCCGCACTCTCGGCGGTGCCCAGGCCTTCGACCTCAGAAGCCTGCCGGCGGCGGCGTCGGGCGGATCGCATCTCCTGGCATCCCCGGCGACGTACCGCACCGGCGGTCCGACCATGCCCACGCCGGCCCAGGCCCGCAAGGACTTCCCGCCGGACGGGGACTGCGAGGTGGCGCCGGCGGTCGCCGTCAGCCGGCCCTGCCTGTTCGTCCCGGCGCCCCAAGCGACGCCGTCGTCGACCGGCCTGGTCCGAGCCTCGAACCCGCCGGCTCCGGCCGACCTTCCCGCCGACCGCATCGTCCTCATCGGCGATTCCCATGCCGGCCAATGGTTCTCCGCCATCAGCCGCATCGCTGCGGACCGGCACATGGACGTCGAGGAACGCGTCAAACAAGGGTGTCCCTTCGCCGACCTCACGGTCAGCAGTCCCGTCCTCGGCCGCGACTATCGCGAGGGCCACACCTGGCGTGACTCGGTCCTGGACCAGCTCGGCAAGGAGCCGCGGCCGGCTCTGATCGTCATCTCCGAGCTGGACTGGTACGCCTCACCCGCGCAGACGAAGGCCGCGTGGGACCGTCCGCTGAGCGTGCCGGCCGGCCTCGGCGTCCCGATCGCCGCCATCCACGACACCCCCAAGCCCGACGCCGACATCCCGGTCTGCGTCTCCGGCTCGCACCATGACTGGAACGACTGCGCCTTCAGCAAAAGCAGCGCGCTGACCACCGATCCGCTCACCGCGGATCCCCGTGTCACGCCGATCGACTTCAGCTCCCTGCTGTGCCCCGATGCCAAGTGCCCGGCGGTCCTCGACAGTGTCCTTCTCTATCGCGACGACTCCCACCTCACCGATGCCGCCGCCTACCTCCTGATCTCGCGTCTCGCCGCGCGGCTTCCGTTCGCGAGCCCGTGGCGGACGGTGTTCGCCGCTGACTTCCAGGGGCCGGCCGGGTCCTCGCCGCCGTCCCGCGACTGGCTGATCGACACCGGCCACTGCTATCCGGGCTGTCCGGCGCCGGACTGGGGCACCGGCGAGGTAGAGACGATGAGTGCCGACCCGGCCAACGTCCAGCTGGACGGTCACGGCGCCCTACAGCTCACCCCGCTGCGCGCCGCCGACGGCACCTGGACCTCCGGCCGCGTCGAGACCCGCCGCTCCGACTTCGCCGCGCTGCCCGGCGGCGAGCTCCGGATCAGCGCCAAGGTCACGCTTCCCGATGTCACCACCTCCGACGGCACCGGCTACTGGCCCGCGTTCTGGGCGCTCGGCAGCGGCGTCCGCGACGGCAGCGCGCCCTGGCCGTCCGGCGGCGAGATCGACGTCCTCGAAGGGCTGGACGGTCACCCTTCCATGTGGTCCACGCTCCACTGCGGCGCGCCCTGCCACGAGCCGACCGGTCTCACCTCCGGCGAGCGTCCCTGTCCCACCTGCACCTCCGGTACGCACGAGTACTCCGTCGACATCGACCGCTCCCGCAGCCCCGAGCAGATCCGCTGGTCGGTCGACGACACCGAGGTCTTCCAGCTCGACGCCACCGCGGTCGACCCCGCGACCTGGGACGCCGCCGTCCACCACGGGTTCTTCGTGATCTTCGACCTGGCGCTCGGCGGCACCTTCCCCGGCTCGGTCGGCGGTCCGGCCGCCGCGCGTCCCGGCCCCGCCACCGCCGCCGGCCGCCCGATGACCGTAGCCGCCCTCCGGATCTCGACCCGGGAGGGATGACCGCTACCATCGGTGCCCTCGAGAACCCTGGGAGGGGCTGCGCATGGCTGAGAAGTGGGCCGCTATGTCCAAGGGCGCACGGATACTGCTGGTCGCAGTGCTTCTCTATGTCGTGGAGGCGGTCCTGACAGTCGCGACCGACGCCGACACCAACAACGGCTATGCGAGTGTCCTGATCGGCGCGGTCACCTCGACCTTCGGCACGTTCCTGGCGGTCGCCGCGCTGCGCACCGACTACCTCGCGGGCCTGCGGTTGCGCTGGCGGCTGCGCTCCGGCGCCGAGAGTGCCACCGCGACTGTGGCCGCCGTGGTCTCCTTCTACAACAGCGACTTCACCTATCCCGTCTTCGAGTACGCGACCCCCGACGGCGCCACCCACCGGCACGCCGACGCCTCCAGCCGCATGCTGGAGGTCGGGGCGACCGCCGAGGTGCGGTACGTCCCGGCCGAGGCCGACTTCGCGGTCGGGCCGATCGGCCGGTTCAACGTCGTGGTGTTCGCGGTCCTGGCGGCGCTGGGCGCGGTGTTGCTGGTGATGATGCCGTTGATGACCGTGCAGGCGTTGTTCAGCTGAACCAGCTGAATCAGGGGAAACACCGGGGACATCTGTCCGCGCCACACTGATCCGGTGAGCGCACCGACCATCACCGTCGACGAGGTCCCCTGGGACGATCCGCGCGCGGTCGCTCTGCGTGACGCGCAGCGGGCCGAGATAGAGGCCCTCTACGGCCCGGGCAGCGAGCCCGGCGTCGCGCCGACCGCGGCGGACATCGCCGTCTTCCTGATCGCGCAGGTCGCGGGCGTGCCGGCGGGCTGCGGGGCGCTGCGTCCGCTGGAGTCCGGCGCGGCCGAGATCAAGCGCATGTACGTCGTGCCGGACCAGCGCGGCCGGGGTGTCTCCGGCGCCGTCCTGGCGGCGTTGGAACACGCAGCGGTAGCACGCGGCTGGCGCACGCTCCGGTTGGAGACCGGGCCCAAACAGGCCGCCGCGATCCGCTTCTACGAGCGTTCCGGCTACATACGGATCCCGGGTTTCGGAGCGTATGCCGATGAGCCGACGTCCCACTGCTACGCAAGAGAGCTGTAGCGAGTTCGGGGACCGTTTCCTTCAGGGGCGGCACTCCGGGTTACGATGGGGCTTCGTATCCCGTCCACGCGCGACGTCGCGCCATGACTCGAGGCTGCCGGCCGGCAGCGCCGCAAGGAGAGCAGCAGTGAAGAGCGCTGTCGAGACCCTGGACCCGACTCGGGTCCGGCTCACCGTTGAGGTCCCGTTCGAGGAGCTCAAGCCGAGCCTCGACGCGGCCTACAAGAAGATCGCCGAGCAGGTCTCGATCCCGGGCTTCCGCAAGGGCAAGGTCCCGGCCGCGGTCATCGACCAGCGCTTCGGCCGCGGTGCCGCGCTGGAGGAGGCCATCAACTCCTCCCTGCCGCAGTTCTACGGCCAGGCGGTCGAGGAGCACAAGATCGAGGTCGTCGGCCAGCCCGACGTGGACCTGACGGAGCTCGAGCCGGGCCAGGACCTGAAGTTCACCGCCGAGGTGGACGTCCGCCCCGAGTTCGAGGTGCCGGCCTACGACGACATCGAGGTCGAGGTCGAGGACGCGACGGTGGCCGACGAGGCCGTGACCGAGCGCATCGAGGAGATCCGCAAGCGCTTCGGCTCCCTGAAGGAGGTCGAGCGCGAGGTGGCCGACGGCGACTTCGTCACGCTGGACCTGGCCGCCTCGATCGACGGCGAGGTGCTGGAGGACGGCACCGCCAAGGGCATGAGCTACGAGGTCGGCTCCACCCAGCTGATCGAGGGCACCGACGAGGCGATCATCGGCAAGAAGGCCGGCGAGACCGCCTCCTTCACCTCCAAGCTGCTCGGCGGCTCGCACGCCGGCGAGGAGGCGACCATCGAGGTCACCGTCACCGCGGTCAAGGAGCGCGAGCTGCCCGAGCTGGACGACGAGTTCGCCCAGCTGGCCAGCGAGTTCGACACCATGGAGGAGTTCCGCACCAACGTCCGCGAGACGCTGGAGCGCTCCGAGCAGTTCGAGCAGGTCGCCTCGGCCCGGGACAAGGTCCTGGAGGTCCTGCTGGAGCGCGTGGACATCCCGCTGCCCAAGTCCGTCGTGGACGCCGAGCTGGCCTGGCGCAACGAGGCCCTGGACCGGCAGATCGCGATGGGCGGCATGACCCGCGAGGGCTTCTTCAAGCTGCAGGAGAAGACCGAGGAGGAGTACGACGCCGAGCTCGCCGACGAGGTGCGCGACGGGGTCAAGGCCCAGTTCATCCTGGACAAGCTGGCCAACGCCGAGGAGATCTCGGTGAACGAGGGCGAGCTGACCAACCACCTCATCCAGCGCGCGCAGCAGGCCGGCATGCGTCCGGACGAGTTCGCCCAGCAGATCTCCTCGGCGGGCCAGATCCCGGCCCTGGTCGGCGAGGTCCGCCGCGGCAAGGCGCTGAACCTGGTCCTGGAGGCCGCCACGGTCAAGGACGCCTCCGGCAACGAGGTCGACGTCAAGAAGATCAACGCTCCCGACGTCGAGGACACCGACGGCGAGAACCCGGACAGCCACGGCCGCGCGCCCGAGGACGAGCACTACGGCCACAAGCACGACTGATTCCGCGCCGTTCGAACACGCGGTCATACGAAAGCCCCGTCCCCTGCGCAGGAGGCGGGGCTTTCGCGTATGCCGTCAGCGAACAAGGGCCGGGCCGCCGACGTCCCGGGGGAGCGGGGCGTTAGGGTCGTCCTAGGACCGGATCGATCACACCCCTGACAGGGCTCGTCGTCGCCGGTCCGGCATTTCCGCTTCCGACGAACCAGGCAGGGTGAACCTATGACGACGCCGCTGACCCCGATGGCCCGTGCGGGCGTTGACAGCCCGCTCGGCCTGAGCGACCAGGTCTACAACCGGCTGCTGCGCAACCGGATCATCTTCCTGGGCACCCAGGTCGACGACGACATCGCCAACTCGCTCTGTGCCCAGCTGCTGCTGCTCACCGCCGAGGACAGCGAGAAGGACATCTACTTCTACATCAACAGCCCCGGCGGCTCGGTCTCGGCCGGCCTGGCGATCTACGACACGATGATGTACATCCCCAACGACATCGTGACCGTGGGCATGGGCATGGCGGCCTCGATGGGCCAGTTCCTGCTCACCGCCGGCACCCCCGGCAAGCGCTTCGCGCTGCCGAACACCGAGATCCTGCTGCACCAGGGCTCCGCGGGCATCGGCGGCTCGGCGGCGGACATCCGGATCCAGGCCGAGCGCCTGCTGCGCAGCAAGAAGCGGATGGCCGAGCTGACCGCCCAGCACACCGGGCAGTCGCTGGACAAGATCGAGCTGGACTCCGACCGCGACACCTGGTTCAGCGCCGTGGAGGCCAAGGAGTACGGCCTCATCGACGACATCATGACGCACGCCAACGACGTCCCCGGCGCCGGCGGCACCGCCCAGGACTGAGGCCCGTGGCGAGCCCGCTCGCCCGCCCCCCCAGCCCCGCTTCCACCCGGCCGCCCCCTCTCGGAGGACCTCTTTCCATGAACGACATGCTCTACCGCGGGCCCGAGCACGACGCCCGCTACATCGTCCCCAAGTTCAGCGAGCGCACCAGCTACGGCTTCCGCGAGTGGGACCCGTACTCGAAGCTGTTCGACGAGCGGATCATCTTCCTCGGCGTGCAGATCGACGACGCCTCGGCCAACGACGTGATGGCCCAGCTGATCACCCTGGAGTCGATGGACCCGGACCGGGACATCTCGATCTACATCAACAGCCCCGGCGGCTCCTTCACGGCGCTCACCGCCATCTACGACACGATGCAGTGGGTCAAGCCGGACATCCAGACGGTCTGCATGGGCCAGGCCGCCTCCGCGGCCGCCGTGCTGCTGGCGGCCGGCACCCCGGGCAAGCGCCTGGCGCTGCCCAACGCCCGGATCCTGATCCACCAGCCCTGGAGCGAGGGCGGCCGCGGCGACCTGTCGGACCTGGAGATCCAGGCCAACGAGATCCTGCGGATGCGCACCGTCATGGAGCAGATGCTGGCCAAGCACAGCGGCCGCGACGCCGAGCAGGTGCACAAGGACATCGACCGCGACAAGATCCTGTCCGCCGACGAGGCCAAGGACTACGGGATCATCGACCAGGTCCTGACCTCCCGCACGGACACCCTGAACACGCGATGACCGGTTGCGGACACTGATATATGGGCGGGGTGACCCGCCACGGGCCGTGGTATCGGATTATCATTCGATGCCACGGCCGATGCGCTCGCGATTGCCGAGCGCTCAAGCCTTGCCGGGGGTATGAGCGGTACCGTCTTGGGGGACAGACTACGAAGCGCCTCCAGGGCGCCAGTAGTGGGTCCAGCACCGGGATCTTCACAAAGGAGAAGCTCCACCGTGGCACGCATCGACAACGCCGACCTGCTGAAGTGCTCTTTCTGCGGCAAGAGCCAGAAGCAGGTCAAGAAGCTCATCGCGGGCCCCGGCGTGTACATCTGCGACGAGTGCATCGATCTGTGCAACGAGATCATCGAGGAGGAGCCCGGCGAGCCGGCCGCGGCCCGGGGCCTGGCCGAGCTGCCCAAGCCCAAGGAGATCTACGACTTCCTCGACGAGTACGTCATCGGCCAGGAGAACGCCAAGAAGAGCTTGTCGGTGGCGGTGTACAACCACTACAAGCGGGTGCAGGCCGGTGACTACCAGCGCGAGCGCGGCGGGCGCCGGGCCGAGCACATCGAGCTGGCCAAGTCCAACATCCTCATGCTGGGCCCCACCGGCTGCGGCAAGACCTACCTGGCGCAGACCCTGGCCCGGATGCTGAACGTCCCGTTCGCCATCGCCGACGCCACGGCGCTGACCGAGGCCGGGTACGTCGGCGAGGACGTCGAGAACATCCTGCTCAAGCTGATCCAGGCGGCCGACTACGACATCAAGAAGGCCGAGACCGGGATCATCTACATCGACGAGATCGACAAGATCGCCCGCAAGGCCGAGAACCCGTCGATCACCCGGGACGTCTCCGGCGAGGGCGTGCAGCAGGCGCTGCTGAAGATCCTGGAGGGCACGGTCTCCTCGGTGCCGCCGCAGGGCGGCCGCAAGCACCCGCACCAGGAGTTCCTGCAGATCGACACCACCAACGTGCTGTTCATCGTGGCCGGCGCCTTCGAGGGCCTGGACAAGATCGTGGACGCCCGGGTGAACAAGCGCGGGATGGGCTTCACCGCCCAGCTGCGCTCCCGCTACGACGTGGACACCACCGACGTCTTCGCCGACGTGCTGCCCGAGGACCTGCTCAAGTACGGCATGATCCCGGAGTTCGTGGGCCGGCTGCCGGTGGTCACCTCGGTGCACAAGCTGGACCGCGCGGCCCTGGTCCGCATCCTGGTCGAGCCGCGCAACGCGCTGATCAAGCAGTACCAGCGCCTGATGGAGCTCGACGGCGTGGAGCTGGTCTTCGAGGACGACGCCGTGGAGGCCATCGCCGACCAGGCGATCCTGCGCGGCACCGGCGCCCGCGGGCTGCGCGCGATCATGGAGGAGGTGCTGATGTCGGTGATGTACGAGGTCCCCAGCCACTCCGACGTCGGCACCGTGGTCATCACCGGCGAGGTGGTGCGCGAGCACGTGCTGCCCACGCTGGTGCCGCGGGACCAGCAGTTCCGGCGGACCGGAACTCAGCAGAACCTCAACGAGCGGCGGGAGCGGTCCGCTTAAGGTTCCTCAACAGACAGGCAAGGCGGCGGTTTGCTTCGGCGGACCGCCGCTTTCGCTCTTTCGAGTACTACCGTGGTAGCACCGGGGTCGTACCAGGGTAGGATTACCTCATGGTGACGAAACTCAGCATCTCCCTCCCGGACGACGATCTGGCGTTCCTGGACGAGCTGAACGCGGAGTCGCGCTCGGCGGCGGTCCACAAGGCCATCGATCTGGCCCGCTCCCTGAGCCTGGTCGACGACTACACCGCCGCCTACGACGAATGGGTCGGCTCCGGCGACGCCGAGCTGTGGGAGGCCGTGCTCGGCGACGGGATCGCCGAGTGAGCGCTCCGGTCCCCGCGATGCGCCGCGGCGACGTTTTCTGGGTCGATCTGGACCCGGCGCGCGGCAGCGAGGCCCCCAAGAGCCGGCCGGCCGTCGTGGTCTCCAACGACGGCGCGAACACCGCCTCGCACCGGCACGGCCGCGGCGTCGTCACGATCGTGCCCGTGACCTCCAACACCACGCGCGTCTATCCGTTCCAGGTGCTCATCAAGGCCGCCGACCACCCGGGACTGCGCAATGACTCCAAAGCCCAGGCCGAACAGGTCCGCACTGTCGACGTCTCCCGTGTCGGCCGCCGAATCACGACCCTGAACCCGGAGACCATGAAGCGCCTGGATGCCGCCCTGCGCCTGCATCTCGCGCTGTAGCGGATACTCGGCAGAAAGGCCACCTGCGCACCACTAAGCTTGTCTGCGTGAATGAAACCACCAACCCAGCCGCCCAGGGCGCTGCCGACAGCGCCGCCACCACACTGCCGACCGCTTACGCGCCGGTAGAGGTAGAGGGCGAGTTGTACGAGCGGTGGGTAAAGAACGGCTACTTCACCGCCGACGCGGCCTCCGACAAGGAGCCGTTCACCATCGTCATCCCGCCGCCGAACGTGACCGGTTCGCTGCACGTGGGCCACGCGCTCAACCAGTCGATCCAGGACGCCATCATCCGGCGCAAGCGGATGCAGGGCTTCGAGGCCCTGTACCTGCCGGGCATGGACCACGCCGGCATCGCCACCCAGAACGCGGTGGAGCGTGAGCTGGCCAAGGACGGCCTGTCGCGGCACGACCTGGGTCGCGAGGCGTTCGTGAAGAAGGTCTGGGACTGGAAGGCCGAGTACGGCGGCAAGATCCTGGGCCAGCAGCGCCGGCTGGGCGTCTCCCTGGACTGGTCGCGCGAGCGCTTCACCATGGACGAGGGCCTGTCCAAGGCCGTGCAGACCATCTTCAAGAAGATGTACGACGACGGCCTGATCTACCGCGCCGAGCGCATCATCAACTGGTGCCCGCGCTGTCTGACCGCGCTGTCGGACATCGAGGTGGACCACTACGACGAGCCCGGCGAGCTGGTCTCCATCCGCTACGGCGAGGGCGACGACTCGATCGTGGTGGCGACCTCGCGCGCCGAGACGATGCTCGGCGACACCGCGGTGGCCGTGCACCCCGACGACGAGCGCTACCGGCACCTGATCGGCCGGGAGGTGGACCTCCCGCTCACCGACCGCCGCATCCCGATCGTGGCCGACGAGCACGTGGACCCCGAGTTCGGCACCGGCGCGGTGAAGGTGACGCCGGCGCACGACCCGAACGACTTCGAGATCGGCCGCCGGCACAACCTGCCGATGCCCACGATCCTGGACGAGCACGCGAACATCACCGTGCACGGCCCGTTCCTGGGCCTGGACCGCTTCGAGGCACGGCCGGCCGTGGTGCGGGCGCTGCGCGAGGAGGGCCGCATCGTCGGTCAGAAGCAGCTGCTGCGCCCGGTGGGCCACTGCTCGCGCTGCGACACCGTGGTGGAGCCGCGCCTGTCGATGCAGTGGTGGGTGAAGGTGGAGTCGCTGGCCAAGGCCGCCGGCGACGCGGTGCGGGACGGCCGGGTGCAGATCCATCCGAAGGAGATGGAGCCGCGCTACTTCGCCTGGGTCGACAACATGCACGACTGGACGATCTCCCGCCAGCTGTGGTGGGGCCACCGGATCCCGATCTGGTACGGCCCGAACGGCGAGGTCGTGTGCGTGGGCCCGGACGAGCAGCCGCCGGCCGGCCAGGGCTGGTATCAGGACTCGGACGTGCTCGACACCTGGTTCTCCTCCGGGCTGTGGCCCTTCTCCACGCTGGGCTGGCCGGAGCAGACCCCTGATCTGGCGAAGTTCTACCCGACCTCGGTGCTGCACACCGGTTACGACATCATCTTCTTCTGGGTGGCCCGGATGATGATGTTCGGCCTGTACGCCATGGACGGCGTGCAGCCCTTCGACAAGGTGGTCCTGTCCGGTCTGGTGCGCGACCAGTTCGGCAAGAAGATGTCGAAGTCCAAGGGCAACGGCGTCGACCCGCTGGAGTGGATGGACAAGTACGGCTCCGACGCGGTGCGCTTCGGCCTGCTGCGCGGCGCGAACCCCGGCGCGGACCAGGCGGTGGCCGAGGACTGGATCGCCGGTGCGCGCAACTTCGCGAACAAGATCTGGAACGCCACCCGGTTCGCGATGATGAACGGCGCGTTCGTGCCGTCCGAACTGCCGGCCGCCGAGAAGCTCACGGTCGAGGACCGCTGGATCCTGAGCCGCCTCAACGAGGTGGTGGCCGAGGTGGACGCCCTCTACGAGGACTTCCAGTTCGCCAAGACCATGGAGACCCTCTACCACTTCGCGTGGGACGAGGTCTGCGACTGGTACATCGAGCTGTCCAAGCTGCGCCTGCCGATCGGCGTGGCCGCAGACACTGAGACATCGGAAGGCAGGGCTGCGCAGACCGCGCGCGCGGTGCTCGGCCACGTGCTGGACGTCATGCTGCGTCTGCTGCACCCGGCCGTGCCGTACGTGACCGAGACGCTGTGGACGGCGCTGACCGGCCGCGAGTCGATCGTGATCGCCGAGTGGCCGGCCGCCGACCTGTCGCGGGTGGACCCGGACGCCGAGGCGGTGATCGAGGCGGTGCAGGAGGTCGTGACCGAGGTGCGCCGGTTCCGGACCGACCAGGGCGTGAAGGACGCGCAGCGGGTGGCCGCGCGGCTGACCCTGACCGACCCGAAGCTGGCCGGGCAGGAGCCGGCGATCCGGCTGCTGAACCGGCTCACCGCCCCCGAGGACGGCTTCAGCGCGACCGCGACCCTGGCCGCGACCGGGGCGAAGGTGGAGCTGGACACGTCCGGCACCATCGACGTGGCCGCCGAGCGCAAGCGGCTGGACAAGGGCCTGGCCGCCGCGCGCAAGGAGGTCGAGCAGGCGAACGCGAAGCTCGGCAACGCCGACTTCCTGGCCAAGGCGCCCGACGCCGTGGTGGACAAGATCCGCAAGCGGCTGGCCGACGCCGAGAGTGACATCGCCCGCCTGGGCGCCCAGCTCGACGCGCTGCCGTCCGCTTAATCGGCCTCATCGGCCGCGATAAGGAACCATCAGCACCATGGCGACGAACATCGACCATCCAGGTTTTGACGAGCAGAGCCTCCAGGAGCAGTTCGACGAAGTCGAGCACGAGCTCCTGGAGCGCTGGCCGGAGACCAAGATGGACCCCACCCTGGCACGGGTGAGGGCCCTGACCGAGATCCTGGGCGACCCCCAGAAGGCGTACCCGGTCGTCCACATCACGGGGACGAACGGCAAGACGTCCACCGCGCGGATGATCGAGACCCTGCTGCGCGAGCTCAACCTGCGCACCGGGCGGTTCACCTCGCCGCACCTGGAGTCGATGAACGAGCGCATCACCCTGGACGGGGCGCCGATCCCGCTTCGGCGCTTCGTCGAGGTCTACGAGGACATCCGGCCGTACGTGGACATCGTGGACTCCTCGCAGGAGTTCCCGATGTCCTTCTTCGAGGTGATCACCGGCATGGCCTTCGCGGCCTTCGCCGACGCCCCGGTGGACGTCGCGGTCCTCGAGGTGGGCCTGGGCGGCACCTGGGACTGCACCAACGTCGCCGACGGCCAGGTCGCGGTGATCACCCCGATCGCCGTGGACCACGCGCACATCCTCGGCGACAACCCGGCGCAGATCGCCTCGGAGAAGGCCGGGATCATCAAGGAGGGCGCGGTCGTCGTCATGGCCCAGCAGCCGGTCGAGGCCGCCGAGGTCATCCTGCGCCGGGCCGCCGAGGTCAACGCCACCGTGGCCCGCGAGGGCATCGAGTACGGGGTCGTGGAGCGCCAGCAGGCGCTCGGCGGCCAGCAGATCGCGATCAAGGGCCTGGCCGGCGAGTACACCGACGTCTACCTGCCGCTGTACGGCGAGCACATGGCGCACAACGCGGCGACCGCGGTGGCCGCCGTCGAGGCCTTCCTCGGCGCCGGCCGGGGCGGTGCCGCGCTGGACCCGGACGTGGTCCGCGAGGCGTTCGCCAAGGTCACCTCGCCGGGCCGGCTGGAAGTGGTCCGCCGCGGCCCCACGGTGATCCTGGACGCCACCCACAACCCGGCCGGCGCCCGGGCCACCGCGCAGGCCCTGGCCGACGACTTCACCTTCGACCACCTGGTCGGCGTCATCGGCGCGATGGGCGACAAGGACGTCGCCGGGATCCTGGAGGTCCTGGAGCCGGTGCTGAACGAGGTGGTCGTCACCCAGAACAACACCGAGCGCGCGATGCCCGCCGCGGTGCTGGCCGAGCTGGCCACCGAGATCTTCGGCGCCGACCGGGTGCACGTGGCGAACCGTCTGGACGAGGCCATCGACGTGGCGATCGGCCTGGCCGAGGAGGCGGTCCCGGCCGGCACCTCCAGCGGGGCCGGCGTCATCGTGACCGGGTCGGTGGTCACCGCGGGGCAGGCGCGTACCCTGCTGGTGCGGGACCGCTCCGAGCGCGTCGAGGACCGGCACTCCTTCGAGGACGTCCAGTTCCAGGACGCCGAGAAGGAGGACTTCGACGACCGCGACTTCGACCCCTTCGGGGATCGGGATCGGGGGAGCGACGGCGCCCGCGAAGAGTTCTCTGACGACGAGTTCGGCGGTGACGACCGATGATGGTCCGGCGGATGGCGGCCTCGGTGCTGTGCTTCGAGGTCCTGGTGATCCTCTTCTTCGCCCTGGTGGCGATGAAGCTCTCCGACCTGAGCTCCGGCACGGTCTGGGCGATATGCGGTCCGGGCATGGTGCTGGCCGCGCTGCTGTGCGGCACGCTGCGCAAGCCCTGGGCCTACACCGTGGGCTGGGTGCTGCAGGCGGCGCTGATCGTCGCCGGCTTCGTCATCACCGACATGTTCTTCATCGGCGGCTGCTTCGCGCTGCTGTGGTACTGGGCCCTGAAGGCCGGACGGCAGATCGACGCGGAGAAGGCGGCGGCGTACGCGGCCTACGAAGCGGCGCAGGCGGCCCAGGCGGCCCAGGCGGAGGCTGTGAAGTCCTGAGGTCTGCCGCCCCCGGTTTCCGTTCCATGGCTGGTCCGGTACCGGAGCCTCACGCTGAAAGCGACCAGCCACACTGCTGAAGCGGAATCCCCATCACTATTTCGGGCTAATCCGCGCCATTCACGCGCATTGCCCGGGTAGCTCCCTCACATGCTCTACCCCGAAGCCCTGGCCGTGGACCGCCACACGGCGACCGTCGGCTCGCGACGTGACCTGCGCAACCGGTTGGTGGCCGGGGCGGTGGTCGCGCTCGCCGGCGTGTTCATGGTCTACCTGCTCGCCGTGCGGACACGGTGGGGGCAGGACTTCGAGAACGCGGCGCTGGTCGGCGCCAGAGATCACCGGACCGGCAGCTGGTACGGCGACGCCGACCGGTGGCTGAACCGGCTCACCGCCGAGAGCTTCGGGGTGTCGCTGGTCGTCATCGCGGTGGTCGGACTGCTGCGGCGGCGGTTGCTGCTCGCGCTGTGCGGCGTGCTCACGGCCGCCGGGACGGTGGTCGCGGCGCGGTTCCTGAAGGGCGCGCTGCCGAGCCGGCCGGTGTTCGGAGCCGGAACCGCGGGCGCCGGTCAGGGGGCTCATACAGCCCTGGCCAAGGGCGCGGCGGACGTGGCGGCGCACGCCGCCGGAGCCGCGGCCGCCGGCGCGCACGCGGTAGCCGCCGGCGTCACCGCGGCAGCCGGGCACGCGGCCGCCACCGTCCACGCCGTCCACACCGCTCACGCCGCACTCGCTCCCGGCCAGGCCCCGAACACGCTGCCCTCCGGCCATGCCGCCGCGGCGATGGGTCTGCTGGTCGGGGCGCTCATCGTCGTCAGCCGCCGCTGGTACGTGCCGGTCGTCGCGCTGGCCCTGCCCGGCGCGGCCTTCGCCGGCGTGGCGACCGTGGCGGCGGACTGGCACCGGGTCTCCGACACCATCGCCGCGGACCTGCTCGCCCTGGCCGTCGGGCTGCTCGGGCTGGCGGCGGTGTCCCAACTCGGCCTGGTGCGCCCGGGTCCGTCGGTCGGCCAGAGCAGCCTGAGCCAGCGCCTGCTCTACGCGGTGGTGCTCAGCATCGCGACGGCCGCGCTCGCGGTCGGGGCCGCCTACTTCGTGCGCTACCACGGTGCCGTCTCCGAAGGGGTGCGCGCCGATGCCGCCTACTGGTCCGCACAAGCGATCGCGCTCGGCGCGGCGGTCACAGCGGCCGGCGTCATGCTCGCCGTGTGCCGGAACCTGGAGTCGGTGGGGCATCGTCCGCCGCGCGGTCTGACGATCCAGGCGCCGTGACTCCTCCCGGCCGGTTTTCGAGCACTGACGGCTCTGCGTGGCGCGCGCCTCGCGGAATGCCGCACTTCCGCCCTCCAGACCCCTGACATAAGCATTCTCACCCGTTCGGGCGTACCGCTTGGGGGTGAATCGGATGCTCCGGGAGCTATCGGGCATAACGCTGGTTAGGATCGGTCGCGGGCGCCGCAGTATGCGCCTGTCGCCGACACCGAAAGAACAAGACATCGGCAACAACATCCGAGCGACGGAAGATGGGGATCGCGCATGGGCTCCGGGATGGCGGTCATCGGTCGGGACATCGCGGTTGACCTCGGGACCGCGAACACCCTGGTGTACGTACGCGGCCGAGGCATCGTGCTGAACGAGCCCTCGGTGGTCGCGGTGGACACCACGACCGGCGCGGTGCTCGCGGTCGGCGCCGAGGCCAAGAAGATGATCGGCCGCACGCCCGGCAACATCGTGGCGATCCGGCCGCTCAAGGACGGCGTCATCGCCGACTTCGAAGTCGCCGAGCGGATGCTGCGCTACTTCATCCGCAAGGCGCACAAACGGCGGTGGCTGGCGCAACCGCGGGTCATCGTCTGCGTCCCCTCCGGCATCACCGGTGTGGAGAAGCGCGCGGTCGAGGACGCGGCCAGCGCCGCCGGCGCGCGCAGCGTGCACCTCATCGAGGAGCCGATGGCCGCGGCGATCGGCGCCGGCCTGCCGGTGCAGGAGGCGACCGGCAACATGGTCGTGGACATCGGCGGCGGCACCACCGAGGTCGCGGTGATCTCCTACGGCGGCATCGTCACGGCGCTGAGCGTCCGGGTGGCCGGCGACGAACTCGACAACGCGATCATCCAGTACACGAAGAAGGAGTACTCGCTGCTGCTGGGCGACCGCACCGCCGAGGAGATCAAGGTGACGGTCGGCTCGGCCTGGGACTCCGGCGAGGAGACCCGCGCCGAGGTCCGCGGCCGCGACCTGGTCTCGGGGCTGCCGAAGGTGATCCTGCTGTCCTCCGGCGAGGTCCGCAAGGCGATCGAGGAGCCGGTGACGGCGATCGTCGACGCGGTGCGCGACACCCTGGACAAGTGCCCGCCGGAACTGGCCGGCGACATCATGGACCGCGGCATCGTCCTCACCGGCGGCGGCGCCATGCTGCACGGCCTGGACGAGCGGATCCGCGAGGAGACCGGCATGCCGGTGCACATCGCGGAGAACCCGCTGGACTCCGTGGTCCTGGGCTCCGGGCGCTGCCTGGAGGAGTTCGAGGCGCTGGCCCCGGTGCTGGGCTCCTTGAACAACCGCCGCCGTCCCGGGCGGAGGTAGTCCGGGAGCGTGCGTGACGACAAGCGGACGAGGCTGCTGCTGGCGGTGCTGCTGGCGGCGGCCTTCGCCATGATCACCGTGGACGCCCGGGGCGGGTCGCGCTCGCCGCTGCAGCCGCTGCGCGCCGGCGGCGAGGCGGTGTTCGGCCCGGTGGCGGACACGGTCTCGGCGGCCGAGCGGCCGGTGGGCGACTTCGTGCACGGCCTGGGCCACAGCAAGCAGGACAAGAAGGAGATCGCGCAGCTCAAGGCGCAGAACGCGGCGCTGCGCGTGCAGAGCGAGACCGCCGCCGACGCCCGGGCCCGGGCCGCCGAGCTCGACAAGCTGCTGCACGTCGCCACGGTCGGCGGCTACCGCACGATCCCGGCGCGGGTGATGTCCTTCGCCCCGCAGCAGCAGGGCACGTGGTCGGCGACCATCGACGCCGGGACGCTGGACGGGGTCAAGCCGGGGATGACCGTGCTCGACGGGGACGGCCTGGTCGGCCGGACCGTGGCCGTCGGCCGCGACACCGCGACCGTGCTGCTGGCCGACGACCCGCGCTTCACCGTCGGCGTGCGCACCCCCGGCACCGGCGGCGCCGGCGGCGGCGAGGTGGGCCTGGCGACCGGCGGCGGCGACGGCCGCTTCAGCGTGCAGTTCTTCGACCCCCAGGCCGACATCCCGCTCGGGACGCCGGTGCTGACCTTCGGCTCGGCCGGCGGCACCCCGTTCGTGCCCGGCGTGCCGCTGGGCACGGTGACCTCGGTGCAGCCCACGCCCGGCGCGATGACCCGCACCGCGGTGGTGAAGCCGTTCGTGGCCTACGACGGCCTGCAGACGGTCGGCGTCGTGGTGGAACCGCCGCGCAACGACCCGCGCGACGCGCTGGTGGCGCGCTGAACCCCGGCCCGACTTCGAAGAGAGTGTGACCTTTGAGACTCACCGGCTTCCTGGCCATGATCTGCGGCCTGGCCCTGGTGCTGGCGCTGCAGGACGCGCTGCTGTCCGCGGTGCACCTGCCGCTGGCCGCCCCGGACCTGCTGCTGGCCGTGGTCGCCGCGATCGGCTTCGCCCGCGGCGCGCGCTCCGGGCTGCTCGCCGGCTTCCTGCTCGGCCTGGCCGCGGACGTCTCGCCGCCGGCCGCGCACGCGATCGGCAGCCAGGCGTTCGTGCTCTGTCTGTCCGGCTATCTGGCCGGCCAGGTAGCCGGCGCGGTGCAGGGCACCGTCGTGCGGCCGATCCTGGTGGTCGCGTGCCTGGCCGCGATCTCGCCGGCGCTGTACGCCGGCCTGGAGTTCGCGGTCGGCAACGCCCAGTTCCACGGGGTGCCGGCCGCCGCCGCGGCGTCCGCGCTGTACACCGGCCTGCTCGCCCCGTTCGTCATCCCGGTGGTGGGCTTCGTGCTGGGCCGGGGCGAGTCCCGGGGCCTGCCCACCCAGCGCTCGCACAGCCGGCTGCCGGGCGTCAAGACCTTGAATCGCCGGACCTCGGCCGGCAGTACGCAGGTGTTGTAGATGACTTCGACGCAGAGCCGGCTCGCCGACCGGCGCCGCGCGCGGCTGATGGTGCTGCGGGTGCTGGTGCTCGCGCTGCTCGGGACGCTGGTCGCCCGGCTGTGGTACCTCCAGGTGCGCACCGGCCAGACGTTCCGCGACGCCGCCGCCGCGAACGACGTCCGCACCGTGATCACCCCGGCGGTGCGCGGCGACATCCTGGACGACCTCGGCCGCCCCCTGGTCGACAACAAGTCGGCGCTGACGCTGTCGGTCGACCGCAACACCCTGCTGGGCACCAGGGACCACGGCGTCTCGACGCTGGCCCGGCTGGCCTCGGTGCTGGGCACCACCCCGCAGACCATCTCCGACGAGATCCGGCCCTGTACCGCCAAGGTGCCCAAGCCCTGCTGGAACGGCTCGCTGCTACAGCCGGTCCCCATCGCGCGCAACGTCTCGGTGCAGCAGGCGCTCCAGGTCTCCGAGCAGCACGAGCTCTTCCCCGGCGTGACCGCGGGCCCGGACACCGTCCGCCGGTTCCCGGCGCCGTACAGCCTGAACGCCGCGCACATCCTGGGCTACCTGTCCCCGGTCACCGAGAACGAACTGGCCGCCGCCACCGCCAAGGGCGAGGTGATGCAGCGCTCGGACCTGGTCGGGCGGGCCGGCCTGGAGGAGAGCTACGACTCCTACCTGCGCGGCCAGGAGGGCGAGACCCAGGTCTCGGTGGACATCCTCGGGCACGCGCAGTCGACCCTGGCGACCAAGCCGCCGGTGAACGGCGACCACCTGGTGACCTCGATCGACGCCCGGATCCAGGCGATCGCCGAGCGCGAGCTGAACAACGCCGTGAGCCGGGCCCGCTCGCAGACCTCGCCGACCAACGGCCGGCCGTACGTCGCCGACTCGGCCGCCACGGTGGTGCTGGACGCCCGCACCGGCCGCGTGGTGGCGATGGCCAGCACGCCGACCTACGACCCCAACGTCTTCACCGGCGGCATCTCGCAGGCCGACTACTCCGCGCTGACCTCCGCCTCGGCCGGGACCCCGCTGCTGTCCCGAGCCTTCCAGGGCCAGTTCGCGCCGGGCTCCACGTTCAAGGCCGTGACCACCACCGCGATGCTCCAGGACGGCTTCGGCACCGGCACCTACGACTGCTCGCCGGCCTTCAAGATCGGCGGGCAGAGCTTCACCAACTTCGAGGGCGAAGCCTTCGGGCCGATCTCCCTGAAGCGCGCCATCGAGGTGTCCTGCGACACCGTCTTCTACGGCGTCGCCTACCAGATGTGGCTGCGCGACGGCGGGCTCAAGCCGATCGCGCATCCGCTGGAGCCCATCGCCACCATGGCGCACGCCTTCGGGCTCGGCGCCAAGACCGGCATCGACCTGCCGGGCGAGGCCAAGGGCGACATCCAGACCCGCGCTGAGAAGCAGGCGACCTGGAACAGCATGCACACCATCTGGTGCAAGCGGGCCAAGGACGGCTATCCCGAGCTGCTGGGCTCGGACCCGACGCGCGCGGCGTACCTGCAGGCGATCGCCAAGGAGAACTGCGTCGCCGGTTTCCAGTACCAGCCCGGCGACGCCGCGATCTCGGCCATCGGCCAGGGCGGCGACCTGGTGACGCCGCTGCAGCTGGCCCGGGTGTACGCGGCCGTGGCCAACGGCGGCATCCTCTACCAGCCGCAGATCGGGCGGGCGCTCATCTCCGCGGACGGCAAGGTGGACAAGGACCTGGCGCCGATCGTGACCCGCAAGCTCCCGGTGTCGGCCTCGACGCTGGCGTTCCTGCAGGACGCGCTGCACGGCACCTCGACCGAGGGCACCGCGGGCCCGGCCTTCGCGGGCTGGCCGGAGAGCCTGATCCCGACCTACGCCAAGACGGGAACCGCGGAAGTCTACGGAAAGCAGACCACGTCCTGCTTCGTCGCCTACGCCGGCACCGAGACCGGGCCGCGCTACGTCGTGGCG
The DNA here is from genome assembly GCF_041260665.1 of Catenulispora sp. GP43. Classification (NCBI taxonomy): domain Bacteria; kingdom Bacillati; phylum Actinomycetota; class Actinomycetes; order Catenulisporales; family Catenulisporaceae; genus Catenulispora; species Catenulispora sp. GP43. The sequence continues at coordinate 119,478 of NZ_JBGCCT010000027.1, forward strand.
ATGATGGTCTCCCAGGGTGGCACCGGTGTCGGGACGTCCGGACCGTCGGTGGAGGCGATCCTGGCCGCGCTGTTCGGCGTGGACATGGGGCATCCGAACCCCAACGGCACGCTGCCCACGGCGCTGCCGGTGGTGCGCCCCGACGGTCTGCTGCCGGCCCTGCCGCCGGCCACCACCCTGCCCACGCCCCCGCCGCCGTCGCCGTCCCCCACGAAGCAGTGAGCGCGCCGTGACCCTGAATCCCGCGATCAACAAGGGCCCGGCGGCGATGCCGGTGGCCGAGACCCGGCGCCGCTCCAGCCGGCTGCGCCGCTTCGACTGGACGCTGCTGGCCGCGGCGCTGGCGCTGTCGGTGTACGGCGCGATCCTGGTGTGGTCGGCCACCCGCGGGCGCACCAGCCTGACCGGCGGCGACCCGCAGTTCTTCCTCAAGCGGCACCTGATGAACCTGGCGATCGGCCTGGTCCTGATGATGTTGACCTCGGTGCTGTCCTACGCCTGGGTCCGCGCGGTCACTCCGGTGTTCTACGTGCTGGCACTGCTCGGGCTCGGCGCGGTGCTCAGCCCGCTGGGCTCCACGGTGAACGGCGCGAAGTCCTGGATCGAGCTCGGCGGCGGCTTCTCCATCCAGCCCGCCGAGTACGCCAAGGTGGCGGTGGTCCTGGGCCTGGCGGTGGTGCTGACGCTGCCGCCGACCAAGGGCGTGCTGTCCGGGATGTCCGAGCGGGACGACGCGGTCACCCCGCGCCGGATCGCCGGGGCCGGCCTGGTCGCCGGCCTGCCGACCGGCATCATCATGCTCCTGCCGGACCTGGGCTCGGCGATGGTGATCCTGGTCGCCACCGCCGGCCTGCTGGTCTTCGCCGGCACCAGCGGCCGCTGGCTGGCCGTGCTCGGCGCGGGCGCGGCGGTCGCCGCCGTGGCCGCCACCCAGCTGCACCTGCTGGCCCAGCACCAGGTCAACCGGTTCGCGGCGTTCGCCGACCCGCATCTGGACCCGCAGGGCGTCGGCTACAACACCGCCCAGGCCCGCCTGGCCATCGGCTCCGGGGGCGTGCTGGGCAAGGGGCTGTTCAACGGGACGCAGACCAACGGCCGCTACGTCCCCGAGCAGCAGACGGACTTCGTCTTCACGGTGGCCGGCGAGGAGTTGGGCTTCGTCGGCGGTGTGGTCCTCATCGCGCTTTTCGCGGTCCTGCTCCTGCGCGGCATCGCGATCGCCAGGCAGTGCGAGGACCTGTTCGGCATGCTGGTCTGCGCCGGCGTGGTCAGCTGGTTCGCGTTCGAGACCTTCGAGAACATCGGCATGACGCTGGGGATCATGCCGGTCGCGGGGATCCCGCTGCCGTTCGTCTCCTATGGCGGCTCGTCGATGTTCGCCAGCTTCATCGCGGTCGGGCTGGTGGAGAACGTGCGGCTGAGGTCCACGAGGCCGGCGATCACGGTGGAGTGAAGCGACGGATCGTCCTTCGGGCACGCGTTAGGCTGGATCTGCGGCGCCGTCAGCCCGCCACATCCCCTCCAAAGCCCGAGGACGAGTAATCCGATGCCAGTCGAATCCGTGTTCCCGCAGCTCGAAGCGGTCCTGCCGAGTGTGCAGAAGCCGATCCAGTACATCGGCGGCGAGCTCAACTCGACCGTCAAGGACTGGGACGCCTGCGACGTCCGCTGGGCCCTGATGTACCCCGACGCCTACGAGGTCGGCCTGCCCAACCAGGGCGTCATGATCCTCTACGAAGTGCTCAACGAGCGCGAGGGCGTGCTGGCCGAGCGGACCTACTCGGTGTGGCCGGACATGGAGAAGGCGATGCGGGAGCAGGGCATCCCGCAGTTCACCGTGGACGCGCACCGGCCGGTGAAGGACTTCGACGTGTTCGGCCTGTCCTTCTCCACCGAGCTCGGCTACACGAACATGCTGAACGCGCTGGACCTGGCCGGGATCCCGCTGGAGGCGAAGGACCGGACCGAGGAGCACCCGATCGTGCTGGCCGGCGGGCACGCCGCGTTCAACCCCGAGCCGATCGCCGAGTTCCTGGACGCCGCGGTGGTCGGCGACGGCGAGGGCGCGGTGCTGGCGATCACCGACCTCATCCGCGCCTGGAAGGCCGAGGGCCGTCCCGGCGGGCGCGAGGAGCTGCTGTTCCGCCTGGCCAAGACCGGCAACGTCTACGTGCCGCGGTTCTACGACGTCGAGTACCTGCCCGACGGCCGGATCCGCCGGGTCGCGCCGAACAAGCACGGCGTGCCCTTCCGCGTGGCCAAGCACACGGTCATGGACCTGGACGAGTGGCCCTACCCCAAGCAGCCGCTGGTCCCGCTGGCCGAGACCGTGCACGAGCGCATGTCGGTGGAGATCTTCCGCGGCTGCACCCGGGGCTGCCGCTTCTGCCAGGCCGGGATGATCACCCGCCCGGTCCGCGAGCGCTCCATCACCGGCATCGGCGAGATGGTCGAGGCGGGCCTGGCGGCCACCGGCTACGAGGAGGTCGGCCTGCTCTCGCTGTCCAGCGCCGACCACACCGAGATCGCCGACGTCGCCAAGGGCCTGGCCGACCGCTACGAGGGCACCAACACCTCGCTGTCCCTGCCCTCCACCCGGGTCGACGCCTTCAATATCGACCTGGCCAACGAGCTCTCGCGCAACGGCCGCCGCAGCGGCCTGACCTTCGCCCCGGAGGGCGGCAGCGAGCGCATGCGCAAGGTCATCAACAAGATGGTGACCGAGGAGGACCTGATCCGGACTGTCACCGCCGCCTACGGCGCCGGCTGGCGGCAGGTGAAGCTGTACTTCATGTGCGGTCTGCCCACCGAGACCGACGAGGACGTGCTGCAGATCGCCGACCTGGCCCGCAAGGTGATCCAGGCCGGCCGCGAGGCCTCCGGCACCCGGGACATCCGCTGCACGGTGTCCATCGGCGGGTTCGTGCCCAAGCCGCACACCCCGTTCCAGTGGGCCGGGCAGCTGGACGCCGAGAGTACCGACGCCCGCCTGGTGAAGCTGCGCGACGCGATCCGCGCCGACAAGAACTACGGCAAGGCCATCGGCTTCCGCTACCACGACGGCAAGCCCGGCGTCATCGAGGGCCTGCTCTCGCGCGGCGACCGGCGCGTCGGCAAGGTGATCCGCGAGGTCTGGGAGCGCGGCGGCCGGTTCGACGGCTGGAGCGAGCACTTCTCCTACCAGCGCTGGGCCGAGGCGGCCGCGGCCGCGCTCGCCGACACCCCGGTCGACCTGGCCTGGTACACCACCCGCGAGCGTGAGTACAACGAGGTCCTGCCCTGGGACCACATCGACTCCGGCCTGGACCGGGACTGGCTGTGGGAGGACTGGCAGGACGCGCTGGAGGCGGCCGAGGGTGGCGGCGCCGAGGTCGAGGACTGCCGCTGGACGCCCTGTTACGACTGTGGCGTGTGCCCGCAGATGGGGACCGAGATCCAGGTGGGACCGACCGGGGTGAAGCTGCTGCCGTTGACGGTGGTCTGAGCGGACATCGCCGCGGCGGCGCGCTTGTCGGGGCGATGATCTCACCGCTACTCTGACCTCACCAGATCCGAACAGAATCAAACGGATCACAACAGCTGGGGTGAGGGTGGCGGTGAGCCTCGACATGGGATCGGCCACGTCGGCCGTGGACAGCGCGCGAAGCGGATTCACCGAGCGGTTCGGCGGTGAGCCCGCCGGAGTGTGGGCCGCGCCGGGACGGGTGAACGTCATCGGCGAGCACACCGACTACAACGATGGCTTCGTACTTCCGATGGCCATCGACCGCGCCTGCTACGCCGCGGCCGCGCCCCGGCCGGACCGCGTCCTGCGCGTCCACGCGGCGCAGCTCGGCGAGACGGTCGAGATCTCGCTCGACGCGCTCGTCGGCCCGGCCTCGGCGGCCGACGCCCGCGGGGCCTCGGACCCGGACATGACGCCGCTGGCCGAGCCGGCGGTCACCGGCTGGGCCGGCTACCCGGTCGGCGTCGCGTGGATCCTGCAGCAGGGCGGATTCCCGGTCAGCGGCGCGGACGTGTACCTCACCAGCACGGTGCCGGTCGGCTCCGGGCTGTCCTCCTCCGCCGCGCTCGAGTGCGCGACCGCCCTCGCGCTGGCCGGCGTCTCAGGGTTCGAGCTCACCACCGCCGAGCTCGCGCGGCACACCCAGCGCGCGGAGAACATCTACGCCGGTGTGCCCTGCGGCCCGCTGGACCAGATGTCCTCGGCGTTCGGCCAGGACGGCTCGGTGCTGTTCATCGACACCCGCAGCGGCGAAGTCCGCCCGCAGCCCTTCGACCTGGCCGCCCAGGACGCACTGCTGCTGGTCATCGACACCCGGGTCTCGCACGCGCACGGCGAGAACGGCTACGCCGACCGCCGCTCGGCCTGCGAGCGCGCCGCAGAGTTCCTGGGTGTCCCGGCCCTGCGCGACATCCCGCTGTCCGGCCTGCCGGAGTCCTTCGCGAAGGTCTCAGTGGGCCTCGGCGAGACCTTCGCGCGGCGCCTGCGGCACGTGGTCACCGAGGACGCGCGCGTCGAGCAGTTCGTCGAGATCCTGCACCAGGAACCCCTGTCCCTGCCGCGCCTCGGGCACCGCATGATGCAGTCCCACGCCTCCCTGCGCGACGACTACGAGGTCAGCGCCCCCGAACTCGACCTGGCCGTGAGCACCGCCGTCGCAGCCGGCGCGCACGGCGCGCGGATGACCGGCGGCGGCTTCGGCGGCAGCGCCATCGCCCTGGTGGACCGCGACATCCTCGACGACGTCCAGAACGCCATCCTCGCCGCCTTCGCAGAGCACGGATACGCCGAGCCCCAGTTCTTCCCAGCCGTCGCCTCGGCCGGCGCGCACCGGATCCCCTGACGGAGACCTCGAACCATGGACCTCGATCTGACCAGGACCGTCACCAAGCTCTCGGACGGCAGGGAGCTGATCTACTACGACGAGACCCCCGGCCAGGACCGCTCCGCCGCCGACGAGCGCGATCTGCCGACCGTGTCCACCACCAGCGAACTGCGCCGCGACCCGCTGACCAACGAGATCACCGCCGTCGCCGGGCACCGGCAGGACCGCACCTTCCTGCCGGCCGCCGACCAGTGCCCGCTGGACCCCTCGCGCCCCGGCCACCTCAGCGAGATCCCGGCCGCCGACTACGACGTGGCGGTCTTCGAGAACCGCTTCCCCTCCCTGGCCGGCGACACCGGCCGCTGCGAGGTCGTGGTCTTCAGCGCCGAGCACGCCGCCTCCTTCGGCGCCCTGCCGGTCTCCCGCATCCGCCACATCGTCGACGTCTGGGCCGACCGCACCGCCGAACTGGCCGCCCGCCCCGGCATCGAGTACGTGTACTGCTTCGAGAACCGCGGCGTCGAGGTCGGCGTCACCCTGCACCACCCGCACGGCCAGATCTACGCGTTCACCTTCGTCCCGCCGCGCATGCAGAAGATGCTGGACGTCGCCACGGCCTACCACGAGAGCACCGGCGGCTGCGTGGCGTGCGACTCGCTGGCCGAGGAGAAGGCCGAGGGCTCCCGCATCATCACCGCCGGCGAGCACTTCACCGCCTACGTGCCCTACGCCGGACGCTGGCCGTTCCAGGTGGACATAGTCCCGAACCGCCACGTTCCCGACCTCCCGGAACTGACCCCCGCCGAGCGCGACGAACTGGCGGTGATCGGCAAGGACTGCGTACAGCGGCTCGACGCGCTGTTCGACGGCCCGATGCCGTACATCGGCTCGTGGTATCAGGCCCCGGTCAACGCCGGCCGTGCCGAGTCGCACCTGCGGTGGCAGCTCGCGTCACTGCGGCGCGCGCCGGGCAAGCTGAAGTACTTGGCCGGGACCGAATCCGGCGCGGGGGCGTTCATGAACGACATCCGGCCGGAGCGCGCGGCCGCGATGCTGCGCGGCGAGGACTAGCGGATCCTCGGGGTGCGGATCAGCAGGCTGGCGGAGACGGCTTCGTCGCCGATCGCGCGGTAGGTGTGCGGCACGTCCGCCTTCCACGAGGCGTGCTCGCCCGGCCCGATGGTGAGCAGCGCGCCGGGCGGGCCCACTTCCGAGGTCCCGGCGAAAACGGTGAGGTACTCGACCGTTCCCGGCGGATGCGCGGGGGAGAGCTGCTGGTAGCCGGGGCGGATGTGGAGACGGAAGAGCTCCGTGTCCGTATCCGCATCGGAGAAGGTCTCCAGGAGCGAGGCTGACACCGCGGTTCCATGGATCGTCTCCAGCGGTTTGTCGCCCTGCTGCTGCGGATCCGGGAGCAGCGCGCCGATCGGGACGCCGAGGCGGCCGGCGATCGCGTAGAGGGTTTCGATCGTGGGGTTGCCGCGCGAGCCGTCTTCCAGCCCGGACAGGGTCGCCTTGCCCACGCCGGCGTCGCGCGCTAGGGCCGACAGGCTCACATCGCGTTCGCGGCGCAGGCGCCGGACGCGTGCGCCGATTTGGGCGGCGAAGTCCGCTGTTGTGCCGTCTCCCACGTTCGCAACCTACACCTAGGGCGGAAGCGGACCGGGCCGGGCTGGTAGCTTGTTCCATATACGGAACAGTGGAGGTCCGTCGTGACTGTGGAGCAGATCGGCGAGGCCGAGGCCGCCGAGGAATCGGCTGAGGGGCTGGGCCCCACGTTCGGCGCGGGCGTCGTCACGGCGCTCGTCGGGTTCACCAGCTCGTTCGCCGTAGTCATCGCCGGACTGCGGGCGATCGGCGCCACGGAGCGCCAGGCGGCGTCGGGACTGCTGGTCCTCAGCGTCTCGATGGGTATCGCAGGGATCGTATTCAGCGCCCGCCACCGCATGCCGATCAGCATCGCCTGGTCCACCCCCGGCGCCGCCCTGCTCGTGAGCATCGGCGCGGGCCGCGCGCACGCCGGCCACGGCGGGGCGTCCGGCTACCGGGAAGCGCTGGGCGCGTTCGCGGTGGCGGGTCTGCTGACGGTGGTCACGGGCTTCTCGCGCACACTGACCCGCTGGATCGCGAGCATCCCGGCCCCGATCTCGGCCGCGATGCTGGCGGGCGTGATCGCGCCGATCTGCCTCGAGTCGGCGCAGGCGGCGGTCCGCCTGCCGAAGCTGGCCCTGCCGGCCATCGCGGTCTGGGTGCTCCTGGGCCGCTTCGCGAAGCGCTGGGCCACCCCCGCCGCCCTCGCCACGGCGTTCATCGGCCTGGCCCTCGACCCGTCCACCCGCGGGCACCTCACCGGAGGCCTGCTCCCGACCCTGACGGTCACCACCCCGAGCCTGCATATCGGAACCCTGATAAGCCTCGCCCTCCCGCTGTACCTGGTGACGATGGCATCCCAGAACCTCGCGGGCATCGCCGTCATGCGCAGCTACGGCTACGAACCCCCGATCCGCGAAGTCCTCATGGGCACCGGCGCCGCGACCACCCTCGGCGCCCCCTTCGGCGGCATCGCCATCAACTTCGCCGCCATCACCGCCGCCCTGGCCGCCAGCCCCGACGCGCACCGCGACCCCCGCCACCGCTGGATCGCCGCCACGACGGCGGGCGCGCTGTACGTCCTGCTCGGGCTCGGCGCGGCAGCGGCGACGGCACTGCTCATAGCGGCACCGCCACTGTTGATCGAAGGCGTCGCGGGCCTCGCCCTCCTGCCGGCCCTCGGCGGCGCACTGACAACGGCCCTCACCGATACGCGCTACCGCGAACCGGCGACAGCGGCCTTCGTCACCACGGCATCGGGAGTCACGGTGGTGGGCGTCGGAGCGGCCTTCTGGGGGCTGCTTGTAGGCATGGCATTGCTGGCCGCGTCCCAGTTCAAGAGCCGTGAAGTGAACAACGCGTGACCGAAGGCAATCAACACCTTGCGCAGGGTGGACCCCAAGACCCCTGATGGATAAGCTGGCACGTCGGATCGCAGGACCCAGATCTACCCAGGGGAGAAGTAAAGGTGTCCGCAAAGAAGCTCACGGCAGCCGCCGCGACAGCCCTTGCCGCAGCCACTTCTTTGGCGATGCCGGCGCATGCGAATGTCTCGCCGAAGACGTTCCCGGGGTTGAACGGGAAGCTGACTGTTTCCACTGGGGACAACCAGCTGCACTTCGTCAGCCAGGGCAGCACCAGCGCTGAGAACATGCCTTCTTCGAAGGTCACCGACGCCGAGTGGTCTCCGAACGGCAGCCGGGTCGCCTACGTCGACCAGAACGGCAGCGTGATCTCGGCCCGGTACGACGGCAGTGACGCGATAGTCGTGGCCGCCAATGCCGGTGCGACGCACCCGACATGGATGAACGGCGGCAGCTTCATCGTCTATGCGGCAGGCGGCAACCTCTACCAGGTTCCCAGCCTCGGCGGCACCGCTCCGGTAGTGCTTTCCGCAGGACACCAGGCGGGCGACCAGGACTCCGCGCCCCAGGGCGGCGCGAACGGTGTGCTCGCCTTCCAGCGCATAGATGGCAAGAGCCACACTTCCGGGGTCTGGGTCTACAACGGCTACACCGGCAACGCGGGGTTCGTTCTGAACACCGGCGGCGGCCGGAACCCCTCACTGTCGCCGGACGCACGGACTGTCACCTTCTCGATGCTGGACACCCAGTACCCCAACAAGGGGCTGCAGATCTGGACCATCGGGGTCGATGGCTCGAACCTCACCCAGTTGACCGTTGACCAGGGCTCGAACATCAAGAACGACCGCCCCGTGTGGTCGCCCGACGGCCGCACCATCGCCTACGCCAACGCCGTCAACGGCGAGATCATGACTATCGCGCCTGTCAAGGGGGCGCCGGAGACCCCGATCAGCCCGCTCAGCGGTCGCCTGAGCTGGCAGCCCGCGGCGAACATGAACCAGCCGCCCTCCGCCGACAACCCGGTCAACCTCGTCGAGCGCCTCGACGGTGCCGACCGCATAGAGACCGCGGTGCAGATCTCGCACTGGTCGTGGGACCCCACCGCGTCGAATCCGCCGGCTGCGCGCCAGGCCGACATCGCGGTCATCGCGCGTGAGGATGTGCCCGCCGACGCGCTTGCCGGTACCGCTTTGGCCCGCCAGCTCAAGGGCGGCAAGGGTCCGCTGTTGCTCACCGAGACCGACAGCCTGGACCCGCGTACGCTCGCTGAGCTGAAGCGGACCCTGCGGCCGGGTTCGTACGTGTACGTGCTCGGGCAGACGAAGGCCATCTCCGACCACACCTTCCAGCAGATCGCAGCCGCCGGGTTCCGGCCGTCGCGCATCGGTGGGAAGGACCGCTTCGAGACCGCTGTCGACGTCGCGGAGACGATCGTCCCGACCTACACGCACGACCCGGTCACCGTTCTCGCCGCGACCGGCCTGGACTTCCCCGACGCGCTCGCGGCCGGTGCCGTGGCGGCGTCGCGGCCGAACACCGTCGTGGTGCTCACCGACGACAAGGTCATGCCGGCGCCCACGCTGAACTTCCTCAACTCGGTGTCGCAGCGCACGGTGTTCGGGGTCGGCGGCCAGGCTGTGACGGCGCTGAGCTCGGTGCGTGTGGCGGCGGCGCCGGCGAAGGGCAACGACCGGTTCCAGACGGCCGCGATCGTGGCTCGCACGTTCTTCGGCGGGCCGCAGGTGGTCGGCATCGCGACCGGGTACAAGTTCCCGGACGCGCTGGCCGGCGGTGTGCTCGCCGGTTCGGTCGGCGGCCCGCTGCTGCTGACCGGTCCGACCGCGCTGCCGTCCGAGACCGCCGACTACCTGCGCGACGCCTCCGGCTCGGTCAACGACGCCATCCTGTTCGGCGGTCCCGAGGTGCTCGACGAGGGCATCCAGGACCAGGTCGGCGACCTCATGGGCGAGCCCAACCAGTGGGTGTACCAGGAGAACAACCCGGCTGCTCACACCGGTCCCCGTTAATCCCGGCGGGCTCCGGCCCCCGAACGTTCTCGCGAGAGGGCGACGACGCCACCCGGCGCCGTCGCCCTCTTCGCTACCCACAGTAACCACCCGCCTGAACCGGCTATCCTGAACAGTCACAGAACCGCACCACCCAGCATCACCACCCAGCATCACCGAGGAGACTCCGCCCCGTGGCCCGCATGCCCGACGGCCCGCCCCCGCCGCCGACCGTCCAGAAGCTCCGTATCCGCTACGCCAAGCGCGGGCGGCTTCGCTTCACCAGCCACCGTGACATCCAGCGCGCCTTCGAGCGTGCGTTGCGGCGGGCGCGGGTGCCGATGGCGTACTCGGCGGGGTTCACGCCGCATCCGAAGGTGTCGTGGGCCGGGGCCGCGCCGACCGGGGTGGCCAGTGAGGCCGAGTACGTCGAGATCGGGGTCACGCGGGCGTTGGTGCCCGCCGAGCTCGCGGCCGCGCTGGACGGGTCGCTGCCGGCCGACCTGGACATCCTGGAGGTCGTGGAGGCCGCCACGCCGAACCTGATGGAGCGGCTGGAGGCCTCCGTGTGGGAGATCCGGCTGCCGGGGGTCGCGCCGGAGGAGGCCGCCGCGGCTGTCGCCGCTTTCGGCGCGGCCGAGGAGGTGCTGGTCGAGCGGATGACGAAGAACGGGGTGCGGACGTTCGACGCCCGGGCCGCCGTCACCGGCATCCAGTCCGGGGCGGTGAGCTCGGACGACTCCGGGGGGTTCGGCGTTTCCGCAGGTCAGGGCGGTGTCGGCGAGGGTGGCGGGCGTGAGGATCGACCCTGTGCGATACTGCGACTAGTCGTGCGGCACCTGACACCCGCCGTGCGGCCCGACGACGTCCTGACCGGACTCGGTCGTGTGGCAGGCCTGGTGCCGCCCGTCCCGCCCCAGGTGACGAGGCTGGCGCAGGGGCCGCTGCGGGACGGATCCGACGCGACGCCGACCAGTGTGAGCGTGGAGGCGCTGTCCGATCCCCTGGATCCGGACCGGGCCGCCGCGGGGTCGGCGGCTTAGAGGTGAGGCGGCCGGTGACGTCGAGAGCACGAACCAACCAGACTTCTCGTCAGGTCGGTGCCCGGCCCCTCTAACGCCGGGCCCGTCGGACAGACGAGGTGAAGACAACAACAGCCACCTGTGTGGCGCCGCAGAGCACCCGGATCTGTCAGGGATTCGCCGGCCGTGCCCATCGTCTGCCTATCGGCAGCAAGGATGTGGGTCACCGCTTCGCGCGCGCCCGGGGGGCATGACGGGAGAACCGCCCGGATGCTCGACAACGAGCCCACCGGCGTCCCCGGCGAACAGCCGGACCAGACGTCAGACGCGCAGAACGCGGCCGCCACGGCCGCCACGAACGAAGGCGAGGCGCCCACGCGCTCGCGCCGGCGGGCGGCCAGCCGCCCGGCCGGCCCGCCGCAGCCCCCGGAGCCGGGGTCGGAGACCGGGCCGCAGGCCACGGGCTCGGACGACGCCGCCGCGGAGCCTGAGAGCAAGCCCAAGCGGGCCCGCAAGACCGCGGCCAAGAAGGTCGCCGCGCCCGAGCCGGAGACGGCCGAGGCGGACGCGCCCGCTGCCAAGAAGACCACGCGGACCCGGACCCGGAAGAAGGCCGCCGAGGCCGAGCCGGTCCCGGGAGCCGAATCGGCCGAGTCCGGCCAGACGGCAGGTCAGGCCGCCGATGGCGCGCCCGCCGCTTCCGCTGAGCCGCCGGCATCGGAGGAGTCCGACACCACCGCAAAGGGCGCGCGCACGCGTACCCGCCGCCGTGCCACCTCGGCCGGTACCGCCGTCGAGCAGGCTTCCGGTGCCGAATCGGGTGCCGAGGCCGAGAGCGGCCGCGCCGGGACCGCCAAGCGCACCCGGGCCGCCGCGGCCGACCGCGAGCAGGCCGCGGCGTCCGCCGACAGCGCCGCGGACAAGGCTGACACCGCCAAGAGCGACACCGACAAGGGCGAGGCGGCCGCTCAGCCGGAAACCGCGCCCCGCGCCCGTACCCGCCGCCGTGCCACCTCGGCCGGTACCGCCGCCGAGCAGGCGGCCGACACCGCCGCCGACACCGACACGGCCGGCGACCAGCCCGCCGAGTCCGCGTCCCGCCCGACCGGCCTCGCCTCGCCGTTCGCGAACCCGTTCGCGGCGCCGCAGCTCCCGGCCAAGACGGCCAAGAAGGCCGCGCAGGCCCAGGAGGCTCCGGCCGAGGCGCCTGCCAAGGCCAAGGCTGAGAGCGCCGAGCCCGCTGCCGACACCGACACCGAGTCGGAGGACAAGCCCAAGCGCACCCGCCGCCGCGCCGCCTCCGCTCCGGCGGGTCCGCCGCGGGCCCAGGACGAGGCCGCCGAGTCCAAGCCGGACCGGCAGCAGCGCCAGGACAAGCAGCAGCGTCCGGACAAGCAGCAGCGCCAGGACAAGCAGGACCGCCGGGACAAGGGCGCCCAGCCCGCCGCCCCGGAGCCGGCCGCCGAGGGCGCCGAGGCCGTCGACCTCGAGAGCCTGTCCCCGGCCGAGCGGGCCCGCGCCATCATCGCCGCGCGCGCCGCCGCGCCGGCCGCCGGCGTCCTGTTCCAGGCGCCGGACCTGACCACCGCCGCCGCGCAGAAGGCCGCCGTCAAGGCCGCCAAGGCCGAGGCGACCGAGGAGGAGGCCGAAGCCGAGACCGAGGTCGAGGCCGAAGCCGCGGAGGAGCAGGCCCCGACCCGCCGGACCCGGACCCGCAACCGGAACCGGAATCGCGCGGAGCAGGCCGAGTCCGCGGCCGAGGACGCCGAGGCGGAGGCCGAGGACGAGGGTGACGAGGACGAGGAGGGCACCGGCTCCTCCAGCCGCCGTCGCCGCCGTCGTCGCCGCCGGGCCGGTGGCGAGTCGGTGGAGCCGGGTCCGGACGACCCGCCGAACACCGTGGTCAAGGTCCGCGAGTCCCGGGTGCGCAGCCGCGACCGCAAGGGCGGTCTGGCCGCGGACGACGACGTGCAGGGCGTGCGCGGCTCGACCCGCCTGGAGGCCAAGAAGCAGCGCCGCCGCGAGGGCCGGGACACCGGCCGCCGCCGCGCGCCGCTGATCACCGAGGCCGAGTTCCTGGCCCGCCGGGAGAGCGTCGAGCGGGTCATGGTGGTGCGCCAGAGCGGCGACCGGACCCAGATCGGCGTGCTGGAGGACGGCGTGCTCGTCGAGCACTACGTCAACCGCGCGCAGTCCGCGTCCTACGTGGGCAACGTGTACCTGGGCAAGGTGCAGAACGTGCTGCCCTCGATGGAGGCGGCGTTCGTCGACATCGGCAAGGGCCGCAACGCCGTGCTGTACGCCGGCGAGGTCAACTTCGACGCGGCCGGCATCACCGGCCACGCCAAGCGCATCGAGAGCGTGCTCAAGAGCGGCCAGGCGGTCCTGACCCAGGTCACCAAGGACCCGATCGGGCACAAGGGCGCGCGGCTGACCAGCCAGATCTCGCTGCCCGGCCGGTACCTGGTCTACGTGCCCGAGGGCACCATGACCGGGATCAGCCGCAAGCTGCCGGAGAACGAGCGCAACCGCCTCAAGACCATCCTGAAGGCGGTCGTGCCCGAGCACGCCGGGGTCATCGTGCGCACCGCCGCCGAGGGCGCCACCGAGGACGAGCTGCGCCGCGACGTGGAGCGGCTGTCCGCGCAGTGGGAGGAGATCCAGCGCAAGGCGGCCTCCTCCGCGAGCTCGGCCCCGACCCTGCTGTACGGCGAGCCGGACCTGACCGTGCGCGTGGTGCGCGACATCTTCAACGAGGACTTCAGCAAGCTGATCGTCTCCGGCGACCAGGCCTGGGACACCATCCGCGAGTACGTCGGCGGGGTGGCCCCGGACCTGGCCCCGCGCCTGGAGCGCTGGACCTCCGAGCAGGACATCTTCGCCGTGCACCGGGTCGACGAGCAGCTGGCCAAGGGGCTGGACCGCAAGGTCTGGCTGCCCTCCGGCGGCTCGCTGGTCATCGACCGCACCGAGGCGATGGTCGTGATCGACGTCAACACCGGCAAGTTCACCGGCTCCGGGGGCAACCTGGAGGAGACGGTCACCCGCAACAACATCGAGGCGGCCGAGGAGATCGTCCGCCAGCTGCGGCTGCGCGACCTCGGCGGCATCATCGTCATCGACTTCATCGACATGGTCCTGGAGTCCAACCGCGACCTGGTGATGCGCCGGCTGCTGGAGTGCCTGGGCCGGGACCGGACCAAGCACCAGGTGGCCGAGGTCACCTCGCTGGGCCTGATCCAGATGACCCGCAAGCGCGTGGGCCAGGGCCTGCTGGAGGCCTTCTCCGAGACCTGCGACAAGTGCAACGGCCGCGGCGTGCTGGTCCACATGGAGCCGGTGCCGGTCGGCCACAGCCACGGCCACGGGGCCGAGGACGGCGCCGAGCGCGACGGCCGCGGGTCCGCGGGCAAGGGCGGCCGGGCGGGCGAGTCCCGCGCCGAGGGCGGCCAGGGCGGCGCGGAGGAGGAGCACGAGGGCGGCCGCGGCCGGCGCAAGCGGCGCAAGTCGCACGGCCACGCCGACCGCCAGCAGCACTTCGACCCGCAGTACGACGTCGACGGGGTGCCGGAGGAGTTCCAGGACTTCGCCGACGGCGAGCACGCGCAGGCCGGTCCGGTCACCGTGACCAGGGCGGCCGAGGTCGCCGCGGCCGACGGCCGGGCCCAGGACGAGGCCGCCGAGCTGTCCGAGCACAGCGAGGTGGAGCGCATCCCGAGCCACGAGCACGTGGTGGCCCCGGTGGTGACCCCGGGCGACGTGGTCGCCGCCGAGGAGGCCGACGTCACCGAGCGGCTGGCCGCCGGCGACGCCCAGGCGCACACCGTCTACGTCCCGCCCGCGGGCGCCGGCGTGAGCGCCGCGGCGGCGGACCGGGAGGAGACCGAGGCTCAGGCGGCCGGGCAGGCCGGCACCGCGCCGGTCGCGACCGCGGTGGCCGTGGCCGACGCGCCCGAGGCCGAGGCCGAGGCCGACGGCGCCGAGGCGGCCGAGGCCGCCCCGAAGCGGCGCGGCCTGCGGGTCCGCCGTGCGGCCAAGCGTCCCGCCGGCCCGCCGGCGGCGCACAACTGACCGGCAGGTCCGGCCGGGCACCACAGCTCGGCCGGGCCTGGCGGGCCTCAGTTTGACCCACAGGCGCGGACTTCCGTACCCTTGAGCTTCGGCATGCGATACGCGTGCCCGGCATCGCAGGGCCCCTGCGCAAGCAGACGCGGCCCGGATGATGATCGGCTCGATGGGTCGTCAGTCCGCACCTCGCAAGAAGTGCCGGACGCTCGTGACCGGCAACTGAGTTGGTCGCGAGTAAGGCAGCAGACCTGATCGACCCACAGTCGACGAGAAGAGAGTGAGTTTCGCGGTGTACGCGATCGTCAAGAGCGGCGGACGGCAGCACAAGGTGGCTGTCGGCGACGTCGTCGAGGTGGACCGCCTCCCGGGTGCCCCGGCCGGCCAGGAAGTGGAGCTTTCCGCGATCCTGCTCGTCGACGGGGACGCCATCACCTCCGACCCGTGGGTCCTGGAGGGCGTGAAGGTCAAGGCCGAGGTGGTCGAGGAGACCAAGGGTCCGAAGATCCACATCCTCAAGTACCGGAACAAGACCGGCTACCGCGTGCGTCAGGGCCACCGCCAGAAGCACACCCAGATCAAGATCACCGCCATCGACGGCGGCAAGAAGTAAGGGCGGCTGAGACATGGCACACAAGAAGGGCGCATCGTCCTCCAAGAACGGCCGCGATTCCAACGCCCAGCGCCTCGGCGTGAAGCGTTTCGGCGGCCAGAACGTCAACGCCGGCGAGATCATCATCCGCCAGCGCGGCACCCACTTCCACCCCGGCCTGAACATGGGCCGTGGCAAGGACGACACCCTGTTCGCGCTGGCCGCGGGCAAGGTGGAGTTCGGCACTCTGCGCGGCCGGCGCGTCATCTCGATCGTCCCGGCGGCTGAGTAACACTCGGCTTCACGGAGCGGGCCGGGGGAGATCCCCGGCCCGCTTCTTCGTGTTCTAGGACCTATACAGAGAGCAAGGAGGCGCTGACCATGGCGACATTCGTCGATCGTGTGAAGCTGCACGTCACGGCCGGGAACGGCGGCCACGGCTGCGCCTCGGTCAAGCGCGAGAAGTTCAAGCCCCTGGGCGGCCCCGACGGCGCCAACGGCGGCCGCGGCGGGGACATCGTGCTGGTCGTGGACCCGAACACCAACTCGCTGCTGGACTACCACTTCTCCCCGCACCGCAAGGCCGGCAACGGCAAGCCCGGCGGGGGCGACTTCCAGACCGGCTCCAACGGCACCGACCTGGTGCTCCCGGTGCCCTCCGGCACCGTGGTCAAGGACTCCTCCGGCGAGGTGGTCGCGGACCTGGTCGGCGGCGGCACCCGCTTCGTCGTGGCGCACGGCGGCGTCGGCGGCCTGGGCAACGCGGCGCTGGCCACCTCCAAGCGCAAGGCCCCCGGCTTCGCGCTGCTCGGCGAGCCCGGCGAGGACGGCGAGTTCACCCTGGAGCTGAAGTCGGTCGCCGACGTGGCCCTGGTCGGCTACCCCAGCGCCGGCAAGTCCTCGCTGATCGCCGCGATGTCCGCGGCCAAGCCGAAGATCGCCGACTACCCGTTCACCACCCTGGTCCCGAACCTGGGCGTGGTCAGCGCCGGGGAGTCGGTGTACACCATCGCCGACGTGCCCGGCCTGATCCCCGGCGCCTCCGACGGCAAGGGCCTGGGCCACGAGTTCCTGCGGCACATCGAGCGCTGCGCGGTGCTGGTGCACGTCCTGGACTGCGCGACGCTGGAGAGCGACCGCGACCCGATCTCCGACCTGGACGTCATCGAGGCCGAACTGCGCGCCTACGAGGAATCCCGCGACGCGAGCGAGTGGGGCCTGTACGGCAAGCTGTCCGAGCGGCCGCGCCTGGTCGTGCTGAACAAGACCGACATCCCCGAGGGCAAGGACCTGGCCGACATCGTGCGGCCGGAGCTGGAGGCCCGCGGCCTGGACGTGTACGAGGTCTCCGCGGTGTCCCGCGCGGGCCTGCGCGAGCTGTCCTTCGTACTGGCGAAGATCGTGGACACCGCCCGCGCCACCCGGGTCGAGCCGGAGCCCGAGCGCATCGTCATCCGCCCGAAGGCGGTCGACGAGATCGGCTTCACCATCACCTACGACGCCGACGAGGACGCCTACTTCGTGCGGGGCGACAAGCCCGAGCGCTGGGTGCGCCAGACCGACTTCAACAACGAGGAGGCCGTCGGCTACCTCGCGGACCGGCTCAACAAGCTCGGCGTCGAGAACCAACTGGTCAAGATGGGCGCCAACGAGGGCGACACCGTGGTCATCGGCGACGGCCCGCGGGCCGTGGTCTTCGACTGGCAGCCCTCGATCCCGACCGGCGCGCTGGGCGTCACCGCCACCGGCGGCCGCCGCGGCGAGGACCCCCGCCTGCACCTGCACGAGGAACGGCCCACATCGCGAGACGCCGAGTATCGCAAGGCGCACCGGCGCCGCGCGGATGGGACAATCGACCTGTTCGCCCCCGAGGACGACGACGAGTAGCCCGCGCACCCGCGGGAGGCCGGCAGCCGGGGGAAACCGAGAGTAAGGGTTCTGAGCGAGCGTGTCCGGCCAGCTGCGTGAGGAAGTGTCCGCCGCCCGGCGGATCGTGGTCAAGGTCGGCTCCTCGTCGCTGACCACCGCCGTCGGCGGCCTGTCCGGCGAGCGCGTCGACGCGTTGGTCGACGCCCTCGCCTCGCGGCTGGGCGTGCCGGGGACCCAGATGGTGCTGGTCTCCTCCGGCGCCATCGCCGCGGGCCTGGCGCCGCTGGGCCTGCGCAAGCGGCCCAAGGACCTGCCCACCCAGCAGGCCGCGGCCTCGGTCGGCCAGGGCCTGCTGGTCGGGCGCTACACCGCCTCCTTCGCGCGCTACGGCCGCACGGTCGGCCAGGTGCTGCTCACGGTCGACGACACCACCCGGCGCTCGCACTACCGCAACGCGCACCAGACGATGGCGCGCCTGCTGGACATGGACGTCCTGCCGATCGTGAACGAGAACGACACGGTCGCCACCCACGAGATCCGCTTCGGCGACAACGACCGGCTCGCCGCCCTGGTGGCCCACCTGGTGCACGCCGACCTGCTGGTGCTCCTGTCCGACGTGGACGCGCTCTACGACGGCGACCCGGCCAAGCCCGGCACCTCGCAGGTCGCTGATGTACGCGGCCCGCAGGACCTCGCCGGGATCACCATCGGCGGAGCCGGCAAGGCCGGGGTCGGTACCGGCGGGATGGCGACGAAGGTCGAGGCGGCGCGGATCGCGACCGAGGCCGGGATCCCCGTCGTGCTCACGTCGGCGGCGCACGCGGCGCGCGCGCTGCGCGGCGAGACGGTCGGCACGCTCTTCCACCGGACCGGCTCGCGCACGCCGACCCGGCTGCTGTGGCTGGCGCACGCCGCCGACACCCGCGGTTCGCTGCGCCTGGACCCCGGTGCGGTGCGCGCGGTGGTCGAGCGGCGGCTGTCGCTGCTGCCGGCCGGCGTGACCGGCGTCGAAGGGTCCTTCAACGCCGGCGACCCGGTGGACCTGGTCGACGACGCCGGGGTCGCGGTCGCGCGCGGCCTGGTGAACTACGACGCCAGCGAGCTGCCCGAGCTGCTGGGGCGCTCGACCCGGGAGCTGGCGGCGGCGCTGGGGCCGCAGTACGAGCGGGAGTTGGTGCACCGGGACGACTTGGTCGTGCTGCGGTAGGCGTCTACGAGGGCTGATCGACGAACGGCGGAGCCGGGACCACCTGGCAGGCGGCCCCGGCTCGGGTCGTGTCGCATGGTCAGTGGAAGACGTCGGTCGTCCAGTTCGCGGGGTTGTTGCCGAGCGAGGTCACCCGATCGAGCAGGCCCCGGGCACCGCCGACCGCCTTCAGCTCCTTGGGTTCGGGGTCGGAGACAGAGACACAGACGGTCAGGCCGTTGGAGTCCCTACAGGTGTACTCGGTGCCATGCTGCGCCGGGATCTTCTCCGCACCGGTGGTGAAAGCGAAGATCCCGACAGTGGGGGCGTGCTGATCCTGGCCGAGGCGGAACCCGATATCGGCATTGGTGAGCCCGTTCTTGTGGAGAGCATTGCCGCCGGGCAAGGGCTTGAAGCTTTGCGGGACCTCGGCGACTCGGAAGGGCATCGGCACCGACCGATCCTTCTTGACCAGGCTTGCTGCCGCTTTGAGAGCCTGCTCTTTCCAGTCCTTGCGCTCTTCGAGATTGTTGACGCCGATCTGTACCCACTGACCGCTCTTCAGCCGCAAGGCCAAGTCGGCCATCTCGCCGCCCTCGCCGTTGCTGAGGATGATCCGGTCGTTTCCGTAGCCCAACCAATAGGCCGTGGTCGTTCCGGGTACTTTCACCGGGACCTTCTGGGTGGGGGCGCTCGCGCCCTTCCCGCCGATGGCGATGGGAGCCTGCATCGGAGTGAGCTCCAGCTGGAAGCGGCCGCTTTCGGATTCCATCATCGTGCTCACTTGCTCATCGGTCGGGTCGTATCCGCCGTAGGCGATCATCCCCGGCGGGACGTAGGCGAACTGCCAGTGGGTGACCACCGGATCGTGCGGGTCCACCACGTACGAGGTGCTCGAAGCAGCCGGCTCAGAGCCGCCCCCCACCCCGCTCCCCATCCCCGTCAGCGTCCCGACCGCGAGCGCGCTCGCCGCCAGCACCGCGGTCCCGCCGCCGAGGGCCGCCATGCGCCGCCGCACCAGGCTGTGCCGTCCCTCCCGCAGCACATGCTCGACGTCCATCACGGGCGGCTGGTCGGAATCCGCCATGGTGTGCAGGGCCGTGGCCAGGGTCTGTGTCGGATACAGATCGTCGGTCATCGTGTGATCCCTTCGAGTTCGATCGCCGACGCGGGTGTCAACAGCACCCGCAGATGGGCCAGCGCCCGGGCCGTCTGGCTCTTGACGGTGCCGGGAGAACACCCCAGTACCTCCGCCGTCTCGTCGACCGACAGATCGCAGTAGTAGCGCAGCACCACGGTCGCCCGCTGCCGCGGTGCCAACTGCGCCATCGCCTCGCGCAGATCCAGGGAGGCGTCGGCGTCGAGTGCCGGCGCCTCCCGGTCGATCGTGCCGCGGTGCAGGAAGGTGAAGCGGGACCAGGCGGTCTGCTTCTCGTCGAGGTAGGCGTTGACCAGGATCCGGCGCGCGTAGGCGTCGATGTTCTCGACGCGGGAGGCGCGGTTCCAGTGCCGGTAGAGCCGCACGGCCGCGGTCTGCGCCAGGTCGTCGGCCCGGTGCCAGTCCCCGCACAGCAGATAGCCGACCCGGGTCAACCATGCCGATCGTGCCCTGAGGTACTCGGTGAACTCCGCGTCCCGCTCGGATCTCGCCATCGCCCCCGCCCTCCTTGCGTGTCTCGCCGGCCGGGCACAGGCGGCCCGGTGGTGGCGGGACCCGGTGGCCCCGCTCGCTGACACCCACCCGACTGGGACGGTCAGGGGTTCGGTTGCATCGGCGCCGACGGCTTTTCCGCCAGTCCGCGCCGGCCTCAGGCCCCGACCCGGAACACCGGCCAGCACACCTCGGTCCGCCAGCGTGCCACATCGGCGGTGTCCCGCTGCCCGACGAGGTAGTACTCCCGGATCGGGCCCTGCACCGCCAGGGCGTGGCGCTCGACGTACGCCGCCAGCGCGCCGTAGGCCCGATCGGACTCGATCGGCGGCCCGGTGTGCTCGATGACCGCCAGTTCGGCCGCCGGGACCGCGGCGGGCCGGACCCGGCCGAGGGGGCGCACCGGGCCTTCGCAGGGGACGAAGATCGTCGTCTCGCCGTGATGCTCGGTGAACACGGCGTCGGTGAACAGCCCGCCGGCCGGCCCGGTCTGCGCCAGCCCCTGGCCCGCCACGGTGGCGTACAACTCGCCCAGCGCGCCCTGCGTCCACGCGGCGCCGTCCGCCACCGAGACGGTGTCGGTGATCGCCGCCGCGGGCATCGCGGGCGACGCGCGCAGCGTGATGTCCGGCGCGGCATCGGCCTCGCCGGGCGCCAGCAGATCGCGCAGCGAGGCGACGGCCCGCTGCGTCCGCCCCAGCTCGGCCTCCAGCCGGTCCAGGTGCGCGGCGATGTGCCGGTTGCGGGTGTCCACGTCCGGGGCGGCCATCACCGTCCGGATCTCCTCCAGCGGCATACCCAGCTCCCGGAAGCGCCGGATGACCTGCGCGGCCGGGATCTGCCCGGTGGTGTAGCGGCGGTAGCCGGTGGCCGGGTCGATGTCGGCCGGCTCCAGCAGGCCGACATCGTGGTAGTGGCGCAGGGTCTTCACGGTCAGGTGCGTGGCGCGCGAGAAGTCGCCGATGGAGAGGAACGGTCCCATGGCTCGATTCTGAAGCCTCCCCCTACCGGAGAGTCCCGCCGGACCGGGCCGCTTGACTCTCCCACGACCGGCGCACCGAGAGTCATGGCCATGACGAACACCACCGAGATCACGCAGATCGTGGACCGCTACATCGCCGTCTGGGGCGTCACCGACCCGGCGGAGCGCACCAAGGCCGTCGCGGAGCTGTGGGCCGAGCACGGCATCGAGTACATCGAGGGAAAGCAGTACATCGGGCACGCCGCCCTCGTCGAGCGGGTCGCCGAGGCCAACGAGGCCTTCGTCGCGAACCGCGCCTTCACCGCCGCCGGAGGCGACGACGCCGTCGTCCACGGTGACATGGTCGCCTTCACCGTCCGCCTGGACCGCGCACAGGGCCAGGACGCGGGGGAGACCGCCTGGTCGGCCCGGGTGTTCCTGGTGCTGGACGAGCGGGGCCGGGTGCGGGAGGACTACCAGCTGACCGTGAAGCCGCTCGCGGTCTGACCCCGGCGTGGGCCGTCTCGACAGGCGAAATCCCCGTTGGGACGCCCCCGTCCGGCCTAGGCTGGACCCATGACGGACCTGCAGACCGAAGTCCTGGACGCCGCCCGCCGAGCCAAGAAGGCCGCGGCCGACCTGGCTCAGCGACCGCGCGGTGAGAAGGACGCGGCACTGCACGCCATGGCCGACGCGCTCGTCGCCCGCACCGCCGAGATCGTCGAGGCCAACGGCCGCGACACCGAGCGGGCCCGGCAGGGCGGCTCGGCGGCCGGCTACATCGACCGCCTCACGCTCACCGAGGCGCGCGTGGCGGCGATCGCCGACGCGCTGCGCCAGCTCGCCTCGCTGCCCGACCCGGTCGGGGAGAGCGTGCGCGGGGGAGTGCTGCCCAACGGCATCGAGCTGCGGCAGGTGCGGGTGCCGCTCGGCGTGGTCGGGATCATCTACGAGGCCCGGCCCAACGTCACCGTCGACGCCGCCGGCATCTGCCTGAAGTCCGGCAACGCCGCCCTGCTGCGCGGCTCCAGCTCCGCCAAGGACTCCAACACCGTGCTGGTCGCCGTGATGCGCGACGCGCTGGCCGCCGCCGGGTTTCCGGCCGACGCCGTGCAGCTGGTGCCCGGCGACTCGCACGCGGCCGTCACCCACCTGATGAACGCCCGCGGGCTGGTCGACGTGCTCATCCCGCGCGGCGGCGCCTCGCTGATCCGGTCCGTCGTGGACAACGCGCGGGTCCCGGTGATCGAGACCGGGACCGGCAACTGCCACGTGTATGTCGACGCCTCCGCCGACCTCGACCAGGCCCTGGCGATCCTGGTCAACGCGAAGACCCAGCGCTACAGCGTCTGCAACGCCGCCGAGTCGCTGCTCGTGCACACCGACGTCGCCGAGACGTTCCTGCCCCGGGCGCTCGCCGCGCTGGCGGACAAGGGCGTCACGGTGCACGGCGACAAGCGCGTCGCGGCCTTCTCCGCGGCCGTGGTGCCGGCCACGGGCGAGGACTTCGCCGCCGAGTACGAGTCGCTGGACCTGTCGGCGGCGGTGGTGGACTCCCTGGACGCCGCCATCGAGCACGTCAACGCCTACAACACCGGCCACACCGACGTGATCGTCACCCGCGACCTGAACGCGGCCCGGGCCTTCCAGCTGCGGGTCGATGCCGCCGCGGTCGGCGTGAACGTCTCCACCCGGTTCACCGACGGCGGCGAGTTCGGGTTCGGCGCCGAGATCGGCATCTCCACCCAGAAGACGCACGCGCGCGGTCCGATGGGGCTGCCCGAGCTCACCTCCACGAAGTACCTCATGGTCGGCGACGGCCAGATCCGCGAATGAGCCGCCGGTCCCACCGACAGGCCCCGGAACCAGGTGTGCAACGGAGCCGGATCAAGTAGCCTTTCGCCCATCATGTCCGTGTCGCGGCCCGGGGGAAATGGGCTGTGCCTTAAGGGTTTGGGGAAGGCCGTCCGTGGCCGAGGACAAGAACCAGAACCAGAACGCCGAGAACCCCGGCGACGCGCCGATATTCTCCGAGCAGGAGTGGGACGAGTTCGAGCGCTCCTTCACCAAGGAGTCGACGAAGACCGCGACCTTCAAGGAGCCCTCGGCACGGCAACGTGAGCTCGGCGAGAAGTGGAAGCGCCAGCGTCCGCGCGACGGCGGCTGGCGGACCGACGGCACCCCGACCGACCTCGCCGACGCCCCCGCGCCGGTCCGTGACAAGGGCGCGCCGGTCGACTACGGCACCGGGCGGCGCCGGCGCTGGCGGCGGAACGTGGCGTGGGTGGTCCTGGCCGCGCTGGTGACGTCGGCGATCATCGGCGTGCCGCGGCTGTTCTCGTCCTCGAAGGGCGGGAACGGCCGGAACCCGAACATGCCCCCGGCCTCCGGTACCCCGGACGGCTCAGGCGCGCGGACCAGCGCGAGCGCGGCCGGGCCGGTCTCCGGGCGGGACTCGCTGCGGTTCTCGGTCGCGGGCCTGGACTACCAGCTGGTGATGAAGGTCTGACACGCCGGCGGCCCCGGTTCCATCCGGAACCGGGGCCGCCGCGCGCAAGGCCTCACCGCATCAGGGCCCAGGGCCCAGGGCCCAGAGCTCAGAGCTCAGAGCTCAGGGCTCAGTCCTCGGTGTCGTCCTCCGGAGCGCCGTCGGAGCCCCGGTTCGGCCCCCACTTCCGGTACATCGTCTCGCCTATCCGGCTGCCGACCCCGGCCACCTCGTCGGCGAACCCGCGCACCTTCGTGAGCAGCGGGTCGGTCGTCTTCTCGAAGTTCTCCTTGTACTGACTCGCCGCCGCCTTGGCCTCCTCGCGGACGCTGGCCTGCGGGTCGTCCTCGCGCCGCGGGTAGGTGCCGCCCATCACCCGCTGGTAGTCCCCGGCCTCGACCCAGCGGGTCAGCTCCAGGGCGCGGATCGAGGTGTACGGGTGGGTGCGCTCGCGCAGGCTCATCAGCTTCAGGATCGACTCGCGCATGCCGCCGCCGCCCTCGTGCTCGCGGGCCTGCTCCAGGAACGCGATCGGGTTCATCTCGGCCAGGTGCGAGCCGCCGGCCAGCTTCATCAGGGAGCGCATGGCGGCGTCCAGGTCCTGCTCGACCAGCAGACCGGCGCGGTCGCAGGACAGTTCGGCCTTGCGGAACCACTCCAGCAGGGCGTTGATGAACATGTCGATGCCCCACTTGCCGATCGGCATCCAGGCCAGCTTCGTGGCGAAGTTGGTCAGCCAGAACAGCATCGTGCGGTAGACGGCGTGCCCGGACAGCACGTGGCCGGCCTCGTGGCCGACGACGAAGCGCATCTCCTCCTCGTCCATCAGCTCGTACAGCCCGGTCGTCAGCACGATCGTCGGGCGGTCCATGCCGATGGTGAAGGCGTTCGGGACCGGGTTCTGGACCACGTACATCTCCGGCATGAAGCCGATGTCCAGCACGTCGACCGCGTCCTCGAGCATCGTCTGCAGCCGCGGGAACTGCAGATCGCCGACCTTGACGCCGTCGGCCAGCAGCGACAGCCGGATCTTGCGCTCGTCGATGAACCCGGACAGCTTGCGCAGCAGCATGTCGAAGCCCTCGATCTTGCGCAGCGCGACCAGCGCCGTGCGGTCCGAGGGGTGTTCGTAGGCCCGGGAGCTGATGCCGGGGAACCGTTGGCGGTTCCGCTCCGGCGTGTTCTCAGAACCTTCGCGATCCGGCATACAGGAACCCCCTTGTAGACGTTTCAGTAGCTCACAGTAGACCCGGCACGGCCCCTGCGGGACGCTCCCGTGACTGCCGGCGGAGCTCTCCCCATAGGGACGCGTGGACCTGCCAATGAGTTCCCTATAAGCCCGGCGTAGTGTGGACGTTATGCATGCCGCTCACACGATCTTCCTGGCGACTGCCAGCCCGTTCCCCCAGCAGACCGCCGCGCACACCGCGGGCTGGCTGAGGTGGTTCATCCTGGGCGCGGTGATCCTGGTCGCGCTGCTCGCGTGGGCGTGTCTGCGCGGCTACCGGAATCACGACTCCGAGGGCGAGTAGCCCGCGCGGCTGACGTGCCCGCCATAGCGGGCACCCTGCCGGGATTCCGCTACCCGGCACCCCCTATGCTGACGTCCATGTCCGCAATCTCCTCCGCCACGCAGGCCGCGCACGCCCTCCTCGCCGAGGGGGCCGCCACGCCTGAGAAGACGCACAACGGCATCAACCCGCCGCTGAACGGCGCCATCGTCCTCGTGGTCCTGCTCATCCTGCTGTTCGTGACCACGCGTCTGAACAGGGATCGGTAGTCCCACCACCCCGGTCCGACCGGGTAGGGTGACGCGCCATGACCTCTCATCCGACGCCCGAGCCGCAGGCCGCCGGGGCGACCCGCCGGCGCCGCACGCGGCTGGGCGTGATGGGCGGCACCTTCGACCCCGTGCACCACGGCCACCTGGTCGCGGCCAGCGAGGTCGCGAGCCTGTTCGGGCTCGACGAGGTGGTGTTCGTCCCGACCGGTGAGCCCTGGCAGAAGTCCGAGCGCCGGGTGTCCGCGGCCGAGGACCGGTACCTGATGACGGTGATCGCCACCGCCTCCAATCCCCGGTTCTCGGTGAGCCGCGTCGACATCGACCGCGGCGGGCCCACGTACACCATCGACACCCTGCGGGAGCTGTCGGCCGAGCGCGGCCCGGACACCGACCTGTTCTTCATCACCGGCGCGGACGTGCTGGAGCAGATCTTCTCGTGGCACAACGCCAAGGAGCTGTTCGACCTCGCGCACTTCATCGGCGTCACCCGTCCGGGCCACCAGCTGGCCGACCCGGGCCTGCCGCCGGGGAAGGCCTCGCTGGTGGAGGTGCCGGCCATGGCGATCTCCTCCACCGGCTGCCGCGAGCGGGTCCGGCACGGGGAGCCGGTCTGGTACCTGGTGCCCGACGGCATCGTCCAGTACATCAACAAGCGGGGGCTCTATCGGGACACCCCTGGGACAGGGACGGCATGAGCTGGCCGGGGGAGAACGATCCGCCGAGCGGCGGCGGAGGAGGACGCGGCCGGCGGCGGCGCGCCGACAGCCCTCCGGAGGACCCGTATCAGACCGCGCAGAGCCAGGGGCCCAACGCCGGACGGCACGGTTCGGGGGAGTACGAGCGGCCCGCTGAGTACGTGGCCCGGGCCGAGCAGGAGGCCGCGGCGTACGACCAGTACGGCGGCTACGCGGATCCGGCTTACCAGCAGCCGCAGTACCAGCAAGATCCGTACCAGCAGGGCGCGTACCAGCAGGGCGCGTACCAACAGGGCGGGTATCAGCAGTACCAAGCCCAGGACTCGTATCAGGCGCAGGATCCCTACCCGGCGCAGGATCCCTACCAGCCGCAGGATCCTTACCAAACGCAGTCGTACGGATACGGGAGCGCCTATCCCGAAGCGCCTGCCCAGTACCAGAACCTCGACTCCTCGGGTTTCTATCAGCCCACCTACCAGGGTTCCCAAGCTCCCCCGGTTCCCCAGGCCCCGCAGGCTCCGCAGACTCCGTCCTACGAGCAGTTCCCCCAGCAGCCCGCCTATGAGGACCCGTCCGTCCAGCGTGTCTCGGCGTTCCCGACGATGCCGGAGCCGGTCGCCGGCTTCGTGCCGGACCCCGAGCCGATACTGACACCGGCACCGGCGCGTGCCGCCGCGGCCGAGCCCGAGTTCGAGACCAGGACCGAATCCGACGACACCGGCGAGCCCGAGGGCGAGCTGAACAACTGGCTCCAGTTCGTCGGCAGCGACGACCGCCGCGTCGAGCGCGCCCGGCGCCGCCGCGTCCAGCTGATCTCGCTGGCCGCCGCGCTGGTGCTGCTGGTGGGCGGCGGCGCGTGGGTCCTGTTCAGCGGCGGCGGCGGGGTGAAGGCGACCGAGACCACGGTCCTGTTCCAGGTCAAGGACCCCAACGGCAACGCGGTCGGCAACGTGGTGCTGGTCGCGGACAAGAACGAGGTGGCCGGCAAGAGCGACGCGGCCGGCCGGGGTGCGGCGGTGCTGATCCCCTCCGAGCTGAGCGTGGAGTCCGCGGCGCTGGACAGCCAGCCGTTCGGCGGCGCCATGCCCAACACCGCGCCGGCCGGCAAGGACGCGCTGACCACGCTGCTCGGCGTGAACGTGGACGGCGTCTGGTCGATGGACGGGCTGACCTTCGCGGCGCTGCTGAACAACCTGATCGGCGTGACCGTCACCGTGGACCCGGCCTCGGCCGCCGCGGTGCTCGACCCGAGCGGCAAGCCGCTGTTCCAGGCCGGCCCGCAGGACATGACCGGCGACAAGGCCGCCTACTACGCCACCTACAAGCCCAAGGGCGAGTCCCCGGACAAGCAGCTGGCCCGCTTCGGCCAGGTCGTGCAGGCCATGCTGGCCAAGATCCCGCACCAGGCGAGCACCACCACTGCGGTGCTCAACAGCCTGGCCGCGGTCCCGGACCCGGCGCTGCCCAACGACAAGCTGGCCGCGATCCTGACCGCGCTGGGCACCGAGGAGCAGGGCGGCCGGTTCTCCGAGCAGCCGCTGCCGGTGCGCTCCGACGGTACCGGGGTGATGGACCTGGACAAGGCGTCCGCGGTGGTCAAGAACCTGCTGGACGGCGCGTCCAAGGCCAAGGACAACGGCGGCCTGACCCGGGTCTCGGTGGCCGACGGCACCGGCCGCATGGACACCGTCTCCAGCCGCGCGATGGCCGAGTCCAAGCTCGTCGGCGGCGGCTACACCCCGGTGGACCAGGGCGTGACGGCGCAGACGCCGAGCACCTACGTGATGGTGCCGTCCCAGGGGGCGACGTCGCTCGGCGACCAGGTGGCGCTGGCGCTGGGGCTGCCGGACAGCGCGGTGCGGGTCACGCCGTTCGACACCACGCTCACCGACGCCCGGGTGGTGCTCGGCGCGGACTGGACGCAGCTCGGGCAGGTGCCGGCCGACCAGCCGACCACGCCGGACAGCCCGGCCGACAGCGGCGCCGGCACGGCGTCGGCGCCCGGTGACACCTCCGCCACCGGCGGCGGGCCGACCGACGGGACCAAGGGCAGCACCGGACCCGCCACGCACCGTCCGACCTCGACGGGATCCTCGGCGGGCTGACCGTCCCGCCGCCGCGCCGGGAAACCCGGGCCCGGTGCCCCGGCGCGCATGAGATCCTGGTAACCGCCCAGCAAGCGACCACGAACGGAAGAACTACATGACCGCAACCGACCGCGCCAGGGAGCTCGCCATCGCGGCGGCCCAAGCGGCGTCCGACAAGGTGGCCGACGACATCGTCGCGTACGACGTGAGCGACGTGTTCGTGATCACCGACGCCTTCGTCCTGGCCTCCGCCAACAGCGACCGCCAGGTGCGCGCGATCGTCGACGGCATCGAGGAGCGGCTGCTGGAGATCGGCGCCAAGCCGGCACGGCGCGAGGGCGAGCAGGAGGGCCGCTGGGTCCTGCTGGACTACATCGACATCGTGGTGCACGTCCAGCACGCCGAGGAGCGGACGTACTACTCGCTCGAACGGCTCTGGAAGGACTGCCCGCTCATCGAGCTGCCGGAGTCGGTGACGAACGGCCGCAGCGAGCGGCCGGCCGGCGCGGCCGCAGCGGTCGCCGGCCAGGCCGAGGACGTCGCGCCCGAGGACGACGGCGCCGAGGAGTTCGACGAGGAGTTCGACGCCGACGACCTCGCCGGCGGTCCGGGCGCGTGACCGGGAACCAGGACCGTGACCAGGACCGGGGCGGGGGCATAGGGGCTGGCGTAGAGGCTGGCGCCTCGGCCCCGGACGGCCCGGTGCCGGCCGAGGCCCCGCCCTCCGGCATGGACCGGGCCGCGCACAAGCCCGGCTCCCGCCAGATCGTGCTCTGGCGCCACGGCCGCACCGCCTGGAACCTCGAGGGCCGCTTCCAGGGCCAGACCGACATCCCCCTGGACGAGGTCGGCCTGGCGCAGGCCGAGCGCGCCGCGCGGGTCCTGGCGGGCCTGGGCCCCAGCGCCATCGTGGCCTCCGACCTGATCCGTGCCGCCCGCACCGCCGAGACCCTGGCCCGCCTCACCGACCTGCCGGTCAGCCTCGACGAGGGCCTGCGCGAAACCTACGCCGGCCGCTGGCAGGGCCTGAACGACGACGAGATCATCGCCCGCTTCCCCGAGGAGTTCGCCTCCTTCCGCCGCGGCGAGCCCATCCGCCGCGGCGGCGGCGAGCTGGAGGTCGAGGTCGCCGACCGCGTGGTCCCGGCGATCCTGCGCGGCCTGGAGAAGGTCCCGCCCGGCGGCACCCTGGTGGTGGCCACCCACGGCGGCGCGGCGCGCGTTGCGCTCGGCCGCATGCTGGGGCTGTCGAGCGAGATGTGGAGCGCGCTGGGCGGGCTGTCGAACTGCTGCTGGTCCATCCTCGGCGAGGCCCGCCGCGGCTGGCGGCTGCTGGAGCACAACGCCGGCACGCTGCTGGAGCCGGTGATCGGCGACGACGAGTAGGACGCGCCGGGGCGGGCGGGCAGGCCGGCACTCCGGGGCGTTGATCGTTCCGCTGCCGGATCGGTCGCCGGCCCCCGCCACCCCCGCGCGCACCCCGCCGATCCGCTGTCGAAGCCACGCCGGCCGGCCCGCTGCCCGCGCCGCATGCCAGCGCGCTGCCCGCGCCGCGCGCCAGCCCCCGCCGCCACCGCCCGCCGCCACCGCCCGCCGGGCCCACATCGCGGTCGCCCGAAGCCGCCCCCGCCCGCGCCCCACTACCGTCCTCGGCATGCCGGCCCCCGAACTCCGTCCCGCGACCACCGCCGACCTCGACGCGGTCCTGGCCTTCTGGCAGCTGGCCGCCGAGGACGCGCACCGTCCCGCCGACAGCGTCCGCGCGCTCGAAGCCCTCGTCGTCCGCGACCCCGAGGCGCTGATCCTCGCCGTCGACCCCGCCACCGCCGACCTGCTCGGCACCGTCATCGCCGGCTGGGACGGCTGGCGCTGCCACTTCTACCGCCTCGCCGTCCACCCCGGCCACCGCCGCGCGGGCATCGGCCGCCTGCTGGTGGCCGCCGCCGAGGCCCGCTTCCGCGCGCTCGGCGGCACCCGCGCCGACGCCATGGTCCTCGACGAGAACGATCTCGCCCACCATGCCTGGCGCTCCGGCGGCTACGCGCCCCAGCCCGAGTGGTCCCGCTGGGTCAAGCCCCTGTGAGCCGATGGATATTTGCGGCACCCTGGAAGCGTGACGGCTGAGATCTTCCATCCCGAGACCTACACCCGCGCCGTCCCCTACGACCGCTTCGCCGAGCTGCGCCGCACCGCGCCGGTCTGCTGGATCGAGGAGCCGGCGGTCGGCGCGTGGCCGGCCGGGCCCGGGTACTGGGGCGTGTTCGCGCACGCCGACGTCAAGCGCGTCCTGCGCGACCCGCAGACCTTCTCCTCACACCTGGGCGGCACCCAGATCCGCGACCCCGAGACCCGGGAGGACCTGGGCTTCGTGCGCGCGATGATGCTGAATCAGGACCCGCCGGCGCAGTCCCGGCTGCGCCGCATCGTGGCGGCCGCCTTCACCCCGCGCGCGATCAGGCGCCTGGAGGAGACCATCGCCGAGCGGGCCCGCGTGCTCGTGGACGAGGTCCTGCCCGCCGGGCACGCCGACTTCGTCGAGGTCGCCGCCGACCTGCCGGTGTGGACGCTGGCGCGCATCATGGGCGTACCGGACGAGGACCGCCGGCTGCTGTACGACTGGGCCAACCGGGTGATCGGATATCAGGACGCGGACTACGCCGGCCTGAGCACCGCCGACGCAGCGGTACTCAGCCCTTTGGGCCGCGCGGCGCTCGCCGAACGTCCGGCCTCGATGACCCGTCCCGACGGTCGTCCGCTCAGCCCGCGCTCCCGGGCCGGCCTGGCCGACATGTACGCGTACGCACACGGTCTGGCAGCCGCCACTCCAGTCGGCGCCGAAGAAGACGGCGGCGGCATCGTCGGCCGCCTCCTGGCCGAAGGCCTCACCGACGACGAGTTCGAGAACATGTTCTTCCTCTTCGCCGTCGCCGGGAACGAAACCCTCCGCAACGGCATCCCCGGCGCGCTCCTCACTCTTCTGGAGCACCCCGACCAGCTTGACCGACTCCGCCGCGACCCCGGAACCCGCCTCGACCCGGCCGTCGACGAACTCCTGCGCTTCTGGCCGCCGGTCATGCAGTTCCGCCGCACCGCGACCTGCGACGTCACCCTCGGCGAACAGGAAATACAGATCCGCGCCGGCGACAAGGTCGTGGTCTACCACGCCTCCGCGAACCGCGACGAGACCGTCTTCCCCGACCCCGACCGCCTCGACCTCACCCGCAGCCCGAACGACCACGTCACCTTCGGCTTCGGCCCGCACTACTGCCTCGGCGCGCACCTGGCCCGGACCCAGATGCGCGCGATGCTCGGCCAGGTCCTCGCGCGGATGCCGCGGATCCGCCTGGACGGCGATCCGGTCCGTCTGACCTCCAACTTCCAGAACGGCCTGAAGCACCTGCCGGTCCGCTGGGACTGACTAGGCCCCGCGCTCCGCGAGCAAAGCCTCCAACCGGTCGACGAAAGCGGCCTGCGCACTGTTGATCTTTCCGCGGGCCTCCTCCGGCCCGAACCACTCGCCCCGGTCCACCTCGGGATACTCCCGCAGCACCCCCGACCGCGGCGGCCACTCGAGCTCGAACAGGTTGCTCACCAGCGCCGTCACGTCGAAGTCCGCCTCGACGCCCCAGGCCGTGACCACCTTCCCGCTCTTCTGCCGCACCGACCCGAGCTCCACCAGGCCGGCGGTGTCGACCACCGCCCCGGTCTCCTCCCGCAGTTCGCGCACGGCCGCCGCCATCGCGTCCTCGTCGTCGAGGTACTCGCCCTTGGGGATCGACCAGAAGCCCGCGTCCCGCTTGGTGAACAGCGGCCCGCCGGGGTGGACGAGCAGCACCCGCAGTTCCCCGTCCTCGAACCGGTACATCAGAATGCCCGCGCTCTGCTTCACCGCGGCACCTCCCCGAAGGCGATCTCGCTGCCGTCCGGGTCGAGATACGTGACCTTGCGGACGCCGTTCGCATACGTTTCCTGCTTCGCCGGCTCCACGCCGCGCTCGGCAGTGCCGGAGAGCACGGTGTCCAAGTCCTCGACGATCAGCGTCTGCAGCGCGTGGCCGGCGTGCTCCGGCCGCTCGACGATGTAGAACAGCCGGCCCTCGTCCAGCTGCCACACGGCCTCGGTCTCGTGCGGGAAGAACGTCGGGTCGGCGCCGAACAGCTTCCGATACCAGGCCGACGACGCCCCGAAGTCGGCGACGGCCACTCCCGCGAACAGGTTCAGACTCACCGGATCAGCCTGCCACGACCAGCACGATCTTCCCCCGCACATGACCGCTTTCGCTCGCCCGGTGCGCCTCGGCGACCTCGGCGAGCGGGAAGGCCCGAGCGACCGGCAGCGAGAACCGCCCGGCCTCGATCAGCGGGCCGACCTCGGCCAGCGCGTGCAGCGCCCGTCCCGAATCCCCCCGGCTGAACCGGACGCCGTGCTCCTGCGCCCCGGTGAAATCGGCGATCGTCAGCACGTTGTCGGCGCCGCCGGCGAGCCCGATCAGCTCCGGCAGCACCCCGCTCCCGGCGGCGTCGAGCGCCAGATCGACCCCGTCGGGGGCCAGCGCGCGCACCCGATCGGCCATCCCCTCGCCGTAGGCGACCGGCTCGGCGCCGAGCGAGCGCAGGTACTCGTGGTTGGCCGGGCTGGCGGTGCCGATCACCCGCGCCCCCCGCACCGCGGCGAGCTGGACCGCGGCGCTCCCGACCCCTCCGGAGGCGCCGTTGATCAGCACCGTGCTGCCTTTCTTCACCCCGAGCTGGTCGAGCGAGCGCGTGGCGGTCTCGACGGCGGCGGGCAGCGCTGCGGCGCCGGTGAAGTCGAGCGAGGCCGGGATCGGCGCGTAGTGCGAGAGCACCACCGACTCGGCCTGCGCGGCCCCGTCCATGGAGAAGCCGACCACCCGATCGCCGACCGCGACGTCCTCGACCCCGGCGCCGATCTCGTCGACCACCCCCGCGGCTTCGTACCCGAGCGTCTGCGGAAGCTCCTCGTCCATCAGCCCCCTGCGCTTCTTCCAGTCGCTCGG
Organism: Catenulispora sp. GP43; assembly: GCF_041260665.1. NCBI lineage: Bacteria > Bacillati > Actinomycetota > Actinomycetes > Catenulisporales > Catenulisporaceae > Catenulispora > Catenulispora sp. GP43. The sequence continues at coordinate 152,683 of NZ_JBGCCT010000027.1, forward strand.
GTTGACCCCGGCCGCCCGTACCGCGATCCGCACCTGGCCGGGCCCCGGATGCGGTTCGGGCAGGTCCACGAGCTCCAGGACGTCCGGCCCTCCGAACCGGCTGAAACGGACAGCCTTCATGGTGTGCTCCGATCTGGGTCCCGGCCGGGTCGACCGCATGCTGGTGCTGGCAAGTCTGGCGTGCCCGCGGCGCCCGCGCACGTCCCGTGATCAGCCGCGGTCCGTCAGCCGCGGTCCGTCAGCCACGGGGCGAGCGCGAGGTCGGTGGCCGCGGTGATGTCGGCGATGGACTTCGACGCGGTCAGCGCGGTCCGCCTCGCCGCCTGGACGCGCGGCCGTGTCAGCCTGGTCGGCGACGCGGCCTCGTGTGTGTCCCTGCTCGGCGACGGCTCCAGCCTCGCCATCGCCATCGCCGGCGCCCACACGCTCGCCGACAGCCTCGCGAACCACCGCGACACCGCCGACGCGCTCCGCGCCTACGAACAGCGGCACCGCAAACTCGTGGCCGCGAAACAACGTACTGTCGGCCTCGCGGCTGCCTGGCTTCGCGAACCCGATCCGAGTAGCGGGGCAACCATGCCCCCGCCATTCGGCATCGTGCGGGGGTGAAGGGGGTTGGCATGCTCGAAACGAAAGAGCCGTCCGACGACGGCTTCGACCGGTTCATGGCGGAGCGGTGGCCGCGCATCCTGCGTTCGGCCTTCCTGCTCACCGGCGACCCGCACGACGCCGAGGACCTCGCCCAGGCCGCGTTCGAGCGGGCCTGCGCCTCGTGGGGGAGGGTACGGCGGGCCGAGAATCCGGACGCGTACCTGCAGCGGGTCCTCCTGAACTGCCATCGCAGCCGGTTCCGCAAACGCCGGGTGCCGGAGTACTCGGTCGCGGCCGTGCCCGAAGGGCTCCGCCTGGTCGGGGACCACGCCGAGGAGCACGGCGAGCGCGACGTCCTGATGGCCGCGCTGAACGACCTCGCGCCACGGCAGCGCGCCGTCATAGTCCTGCGGTTCTACGAGGACCTCACCGAGGCGCAGGCGGCCGACGTCCTCCGGTGCTCGGTCGGGACCGTGAAAAGCCAGACCGCCAAGGCGCTGGCCCGGCTGCGCAGGCACGGGCAGATCGTGGAGTTCGCCCCCACGGCACGCACCACATCCAAGGATCGGGAGGGCGCAGCATGAGCACGGGACACTTCCCCCACGAGGGCGCCGAGCCCGAGCCCGGCGACGCGTTGCGCTCCGGACTGCATGCCCGTGCCGGCCGCGTCGAGATCCCGCCGCCGCCGATCGGCGTGGTGCGGCAGCGCGCGCAGAGGCGGCGCCGGCGGCGCGGGATGGTCCAGGGGCTGTCGGGGCTGGCGGCCACGTGCGCGGTGGTCGTCGGGATCGTGGCGTGGTCGCCGGGGGGAGGCGATGTCAGCGAGCCGGGGCCGATGAATACGGAGTCGAGTTCGGCGACACCTTCGCGGACGCCTGCGCATTCGCAGACACCTACGCCTTCACGGACGCCTGCGCCTTCACGTATGCCGACGCCGACGACGTCCCGGACCACATCGTCTTCCGACTTCCTCCTGGCCTCGGATCTGGGAGCCGGTTGGACCGGGCCGGTCAGCTCGGCGCCTCATGTCGCGCCGATCTTGGGCGGTAGCCCCTGTGGCGTCTCCGGCTACTTCTCGCCGCCAATGCCGGTGGAGCCGGGCCCCAACAAGCTCTACTTCCCGCCGCACGCCGAGAACGGGTTCGGGGCGCAGGAAGCGATCTACACATACGCCGCGGGAACGGGGGCCTCCGTCATGGCGAAGGCGCGCACGGCGCTTGAGGCGGGGTGCGGAGATCCCCAGACAATCAAGCTGTTGGCTTCGCCTTCGACGGTCGCCGATGAAGCGATCGTGTTCACCGCCGGCGGAAGCGGCGGCAACATCCTGGTCCGCAGTGGCGACCGAGTCGCGTCGGCGGCTGTGGAGACCCTCCCGCCGGGCCAAGACCGCACGGCATCGATGGTGGCGCTGGCGAAGCAGATGGCGGTTCGCCTCACGGACGGCTGACCGCAGGGTGGGCTCGCCCGGATGGACCGCCCCCCTTGATCCGAAAGTTTGTTCGAGTAGGATCGCGAACCGTGGAACCGCTCATCCCGCTAGCCCGTGCCGTGGCCTCCGAGGTCGACCGCCTCGGAGGCTTCCCCGCCGCCGTCCACATCGACGGCCCGCGCTCCGTGGTGGTCATCGAGGGCCTCGCCGGCCCGGAGACCGCCGCCCGCATCCAGCATGCGCTCGGCCGCGTGCGCCTGCGCGTGGAGGCCGACGGCGCCGGCCGGCTGCGCGTCTACCCGAGTTGAGCGGGGGAGGGGGCGCGGCCGGCGGCTCCTACTGGTCCGGCGGCCCAGACGGCCCGGCACATCCGAACCGGCGCCAAGGCCCGAACGACTCCGCCGCTCCCAACACCCCCGCCCGCGACGCCCGCCGCCTTCCCCGTCCGCCCCGCGACGCCCGCCGCGTCGAGCCGCGCCAGCCCGCGATCTGGGTCCGCGTCGACGGCCGCTGGCTCCCCGGCCACATCCAGTGCTGGTTCACCCACCGCGGCCGCTGGGCCTGCTGGCTGTCCTACCAGGCCGACCCGGCGCACCCGACCGTGGCGGCGCTGTGGGGCCTGTTCGCCTACGACCCCGCGTCGATCGTCAGCCGCGCCGCCCACCCGACCCCGCCGGGTGCCTCCTGAACGGCGCGCGGCCCCGGACACGGGAGGTGTGTCCGGGGCCGCGCGTCGACTGCTGCTTCGCTTACGGCAGGGTCCATTGCTGGGCGTTGGTGCCGTTGCAGTCGTAGATCTGGACCTGCGTCCCCGACTGCGTGGTCGCGCCCGGGACGTCCAGGCACTTGTTGGACTGCGGGTTGTAGAGCGATCCGTTCGACTGCGGGATGAACACCTGGGATCCGGTGCCGTTGCAGTCGTACAGGTCGACCTTCGTGCCGTCCGCGGTGCCGGCCGCGTAGACGTCCAGGCACTTGCCCAGGACGTGCAGCGTGCTGCCGGCCTGGACCACGCTCCACTGCTGCGCGGCGGTGCCGTTGCAGGTGTAGATCTGCACCGGGTTGTAGTTCGCGGTGCTCGAGCTCCGGTCGTCCAGGCAGATGTTGGAGCCGACGCCGGAGTAGATCGGGCCGCTTCCCGGCGGGGGCGGCGGGTTGCCGCCGCCGTTGCCGGTGGTGGTGTAGGCCGCGACGTAGTCGACCTGCATCGTGCCGCCGGAGGCGGTGGAGCCGGTCGGAGTGGTGCAGCCGCACACGCCGTTCGGGAAGCCGCCGCCCATGGCCAGGTCGAGGATGATCGACAGGTTGTGGTCGTAGGCCTGCTGCCAGACCGAGGCGCCGACCTGGCCCTCGCTCACCGAGAAGTACTGGTTCCCGTCCAGGTAGAACGTGATGGACTCGTTGGAGGTGTCCGTGCGGTCCAGCACCATCGTGTACGTGTGGAAGCCGCTCTGGCAGCCGCCGCAGGCCCGCAGGCCGCTGCCGATGCCGTTGCCCTCGTTGCACACGCCGCCGGGGTAGGTGCCGCAGTGGATGGTGCCCGCGACCTCCGACAGGGCGTTGACGTCCTCCATGATGTCGATCTCGCCGTTCTCCGGCCACTGGCCGGGGCCCAGCATCCAGAACGCGGGCCAGTAGCCCAGGCCGCCGGTCGGCTGCTGGATCGAGGCGGTGACCTCCAGCTTGCCGCCGGCCGGCGCCCCGACGTTGGCGGTGGTGGTCTGCACCCGGCCCGACGTCCAGTTGCTCCCGCCGCCCAGCGCGGTGATGTCGAGGTTGCCGTTGCCGTCCAGGTGCACGTTGCTGGTCGAGTTCGTCATCGTCTCGATCTCGCCGGTGCCGAAGTTCGAGCCCGGACCGGTGTCGTACATCCACTGACCGTCGATGCCGCTGCCGGCGCCGCCGTTGAAGTCGTCGAGGAACACCTGGTTCCAGCCCGACGGCGGCGGGGGCGCCGAGGCCTGCGCGGCGCCGTCGGGCGCGACGGCCCAGGCCGCGAGCGCCACGGCCAGCGGCGCGGCCAGCGCCGCGAGGCGCCGGAAGCGTTTGCGGGCGGTGCGGGGTGGTGACTGCTGTGGGGCTGAGGACATGTGGGGATCTCCTGGTTTGACGCACCACGAATACCCGCGGACCAGGATCCGGGGCTGTGGCATCCACAGCCGGCATCATGCGTCCGCGCGGTCTATACCAGTTGCGCGCGCAAGCTTATGAAAGCGCTCTCACCGGGGGCTGTCCAGAACAGAGACAAAGAATCTTGATAATCTTTGCCTGGCTCAAGCGCTCTCGACCAGTTCCGAGAGCCGGTCCTCGGCCTCGGCGACCACCCACGAACCGGATCCCGTGGCCAGATCGACGACCTCCTCATAAGCCTTGCGGGCACTGGGCACGTCGTCGCGCAGATGATGGAGCTCCCCGACCAGCAACAGCGTCGTCGCGCGCAGCACGGGCGCCTCGAACTTGGTGCGCAGGTCCAGGGAACGTTCGTAGGTCGCGATGGCCTCGAGGTATTTGTCGCAGGCGCGATAGGCGTAGGCCATGGTGTCCAGGACGGTCGCCTGTCCCCAGATGTCGCCGAGTTCTTCGAAAAGCGCCAGCGATTCCTCGGCCAGCGGCACCGCGGCCTCGGCTTGGGCGTGGTCCAGGTGCGCCATGCACCACGCGACGAGATTCAGGCTTTGAGCCCGGGTCTTCTGATACGCCTTCGTCTTTTGCGCCCGGCTCAGTGTGAGTGCGAGCCGCGCCGCCTCCAGCCCCGGGCCGTAGTCGCCGCGCCGGGTGTGGACGCTGACCAGTCCGCACAGCGCCTGCGCCTCATAGAGTTCGTGGCCGATTCTGCGGTAGATGTCGACTGCCCGCTCGGCGTCGGCCGCCGCGTCGTCGAGGTCGCCCATGCCGCACAGCGCCCATTGCCGGCGGTCCAGCGCGTACGCCTGGGCCTCGGGGTGGCCGAGCCGCTCGGCGGCCAGCAGCGCCACCGTCTGCATCGCGGTCATCTCGCGGTATCGCCCGGTCTTCGTGTATTGCCCGACGAGGGACCAGGCGAGTTGCCAGGCCGCCGCGGGATGGGTGTCGGCCGCGGAGAGGACCAGTGATCGCAGCGATGCGAGTTCTGCTTCAAACCATTGGGAGGCGGCGTCCGCGTCGGCCAGCGGGACGATCGCGGGCGGAGCCGTCTGGAGCGGGAGGACGATCGGATTGCGTTTCGGGAACTGCAGGACGGCGCCGCGATAGGCCGTGTGGAGGTAGTGCTCCAGAAGCCGATCCTGTGCGGCTTCCCGCTCCGGGTCGCCCTCGGGCGGACAGTGCTCGAGGGCGTAGCGCCGCAGCAGATCGTGCATCTCGTGCCGGCCGTCGGAGCTGGTCCCCACCAGGTGCTGCTCCTGGAGCAGACCGAGCAGTCCGGCCGCGGTGTCCACGTCCACTCCGGCCAGGGCCGCGGTGGCCTCGACGGTGAAGTGGTCGCCGGGATGCAGGCCCAGCAGACGGAACATGCGCCGCGCCGGATCGGAGAGCGCACCGTAGGAGAGGTCGAAGACCGGACGCAGCGAACGGCCGCCGGCCGCGACGGCGTCGAGCCCGCCGGTGGCCAGCCGCTCGGCCAGGTCCCGCACCGACCAGCCGGGCCGGGAGCGGAGCCGGCCGGCGGCCAGCGCGACGGCCAGGGGCAGCCGCCCGCACAGATCGGCCACCCGCTCGGCGGCCTCGGGCTCGGCGCCGACCCGGTCCCGGCCGGCGACGGCCGCCAACAGCTCGACGGCCTCGGACACCGGGAACGCCTTCAGTTCCAGCGGTATGCAGCCGTCCAGTCCGGCCATGCTGCGCCGGCTGGTGATGAGCACCAGACAGCCGGAGACGGCCGGAACCAGGGGCCGTGCCTGCTCTTCGTCGGCGGCGTTGTCCAGCAGGATCAGCGTCTGGCGGCCGTGCAGGCGGTCGCGGAACATCGCGGCGCGCTCGTCGGCGTCGGCGGGGATCTGCTCGGTGGGCACGCGCAGGGCGCGCAGGAAGACGTCCAGCACATCGGCCGGGTCGGCGGGCGGCCGCTCGGGGTCGAAGCCGCGGAGGTTCACATACAGCTGCGCGTCCGCGTATCTCCCGGCCCGCGTCAGTTCGTGGGCGGCGTGCACGGCCAGCTGCGTCTTGCCGACACCGCCCATGCCCTCGATCGACGCGACCACCACCCGGTCCGCGCCGGATCCGGCCGCCCGGACCAGATCCGCCAGGGCTTCGGCGCGCCCGGTGAAGGTGGCCAGATCGGCGGGGAGTTGCCGGAGCACCCCGGACGGCGCGGTGGCGGCCTTGGCCGTGATGTGGGCCCGGACGTAGGCCTCGCGCCAGCGGGCGACGTCCGCCTCCTCGACCACGCCCAGCGCGCGGACGATGGCCATCACCAGATCCATGTCCAGGCGGCTGCGCCCGGTCTTGAAAGCGTCGACGACCGTGGAGGCCGACACGTTCTGCGGGGGCCGCATCATCGCCCCGGCCTGTTTGGCCAGGGCGCGATAGGACGGCTGACCGGCCCACGCGCGCAGCTCACCAAGCAGATCGATCAGCTCCGCCAGCCCGCCGACCTGGCCGGGATCCGGCATCTGCCCACTGTGCGATACCACGACAGCCCTCTCATGCCGACGTGCCGTACGCTTGCCACCGCGTCTACGCTCGCTCGTTTGTACCGGATCTGTCACGAAGCCATGATCGGTCGAATTCTTCAGCAACCTTAGGGCAGGACGTGACGTCTAGGTGGGTGTACGGACGCCAGGGGGCCCGGCGTGCAGGGATGCACGAGCTGTGACCACCGCGACACACTCCGTACGTGACTAGACGTCAAACGCTTTATACGTGGTCAGATACTATGCGCATTCCAAGGAGGGACTCGTGGCACGTCAGCACGGCCGGGATGGTTCTGCGGGCGCCGCCCGCCGCGTCACCGTCCGGCCCGCGTGGCGTCGCGCCGTCCAGCTGACCGCGGTCGCCGCCGCGGCCACGCTGCTGGCGGCCGGCTGCGGCAGTTCGTCGGGCTCCAAGCCCTCGGCGGCGGCTCCGGCTGCCAACGGCAGCTCCGCGCCCAGCGCGGGAGGCAGCTCCGGGACGACGGGGGCCACCACGCCCTCGGCGCCGGCGACGCCGCTGGTGCTCAGCGCCAAACCGGCGGACGGCGCGACGAACGTGGACCCCTCGACGGGGATCCAGATCAGCGTCGCCGGCGGGAAGATCGAGTCGGTGACGGCGCAGGACGGCAAGGGGGACAAGGTCAACGGCGCACTCGCCGCGGACGGGTCCTCCTGGTCGTCGACCGGGACGCTGTTCATATCCAGCAGCTACACCGTGACCGGCAAGGCCGTGGACGGCACCGGGGCCGAGAAGGACATCTCGGCGAAGTTCACGACCATGACCCCGCAGAAGCGGCTCGGACTGCAGAGCTACTTCCCCGACGACGGCACGACCGTCGGCGTCGGTCAGCCGGTGTCGGTGACCTTCACCAACCCGCCGAACGCCAAGGACCGCGCGAACGTCGAGAAGGCGATGACGGTCACCACCACGCCGCACGTCGACGGCGCGTGGAGCTGGATCACCGCGACCCAGGTCGACTGGCGCCCGCAGAACTTCTGGGCCTCCGGCACCAAGGTCTCGGTCCAGATGAACCTCAACGGCGTCAAGGCCGGCGACGTGACCTACGGCTCCTTCACGAAGGGCTTCAGCTTCACCGTCGGCCGCGACCAGCGTGCCGTCGTGGACACGGCGCACTTCACCATGCACGTCTTCCAGGACGGCAAGGAGATCAAGCAGATCCCCACCGACACCGGGATGAAGGGCTACAGCACCTGGAACGGCACCATGGTGGTGCTGGACAAGCAGCCGATGATCGAGATGAAGTCCTGCTCGGTCCCGGGCTTCAGCTGCACGCCGGGCGTCGGCAACTACTACGACCTCAAGGTCTATGACGACGTGCACCTCACCACCTCGGGGACGTACGTCCACGCGGCCGGGTGGGACAACTCGATCGGCACGGACAACACCTCGCACGGCTGCGTGCACTTGAAGCCCGCGGACGCGGACTGGTTCTACAACTTCATCAACGTCGGCGACCCGGTGACGATCACCGGAGAGCCGGACATGGTGCACAACGGCAACGGCTTCACCGACTGGAACGAGAGCTGGCAGACCTGGCTCGCCGGTTCGGCCGCGGGCGTCTCGGCCGCTCCGGCCGGCCAGTGAGTCCGATCGCCGGTCAGTAGTCACAAAGAACCGGGCGGGGGGGGGGGGGGGGGGGGGGGCGGGGGGGGCGCGGGGGGGGGGGGGGGGGTCAATAGGCGGACCCCCCCCCCGACGCGCGGCCCCCGGGGGGCGGGCCCCGAGCCG